>DWVA01000063.1 GCA_019120475.1 Candidatus Blautia intestinipullorum
AAAAAATTTAAAATCAATATATACCATGTATTTTTTCACACACACATTTCTTTTTTCACACTTTTCTGATTCGGAAATTTACAGAATTTTTTCTTTGTATAAAAAGGACTTTGAACGTGAAAATAGAGAATTATAATCTATATTTTCGACAATTTACAGAAAAATAGAAACATATCGCTTGTGGAAAGTGTATGTTTCATGTATAATTAAGACATGCTATCTGGCTATAATGACGAAAAGAATGAAAAAGCAAGAAAAATATCAGTCAAGGAGGAAAGCAAATGTTAGACCAGTCTTATTACAGGAAGACGGACGAGATCATTGACCATTACGGACGCAAGCCTGCCTCTCTTATTCCTATTATGCAGGATATTCAGGCAGAGTATCGTTACCTTCCGGGAGAACTTCTTACTTATGTGGCATCACAGATTGGGGTTACGGAAGCGAAAGCTTTCAGCGTGGCAACGTTTTATGAGAATTTCTCATTTGAACCAAAAGGAAAATATATCATCAAGGTCTGTGATGGAACTGCCTGTCATGTGCGCAAATCCATGCCGGTAAAAGAGGCCTTGATGAAAGAGCTTGGCTTAAGCCATAAGAAACACACTACGGACGATATGATGTTTACCGTGGAAACGGTTTCCTGTCTGGGAGCCTGCGGACTGGCTCCGACCCTTACTGTAAACGATGAAGTGCATCCGAAAATGACCCCGGAAAAGGCGGTGGATCTTCTGGAAGAATTGAGAGGTGAGAAAGCATGAAAATAATGTCAAAAGATGATCTGCTGAGCAGACAGAGAGAGGTTCAGAATAATATAGACAACTATACCTGCCGCGTGCTTGTCTGTTCCGGTACCGGATGTATGGCCTCCGGCGCCCAGAAAATTTACGACGAAATGGTAAAACTCTGTGAAGATATTGACGGCGTACAGGTGGAAATGCAGCAGGATATCCCGCATCTGGGCGTGATAAAAACCGGGTGCCAGGGACTTTGTGAACTGGGCCCTCTGATGAGAATAGAGCCGTATGATTATCAGTACGTGCATGTGCAGCCGGAGGACTGCCGCGAGATTGTAGAGCGCACTGTACTTCTGGGACAGCCGGTAGAGCGGCTTTTCTACCGCGATGACGACAAGGCGTGTCCCCATCCGGACGATATTCCGTTTTTAAACCAGCAGACAAGGATCGTTCTGGAAAACTGCGGAAAAATAGACGCGGAATCCATAGACGAATATATCGGAGCCGGCGGATTTCAGGCTCTGGCAAAGGCGCTGTTCGAGATGACTCCCCAGGAAGTCATTGACGAGGTATCCAAATCCGGGCTTCGCGGCCGCGGCGGCGCAGGCTTCCCCGCTGGCAAAAAATGGTCCCAGGTAGCGCGGCAGAAGGAAAAAATTCGCTATGTAGTATGCAACGGCGACGAGGGCGACCCGGGAGCCTTCATGGACGGCTCCGTTATGGAGGGCGACCCCTATAAGATGATTGAGGGTATGATCATCGCCGCTTACGCGGTAGGCGCCGAGAACGGATATATTTATGTCAGGGCAGAATATCCCCTTTCTGTAAAGAGACTCCGTATGGCCATGGAACAGGCGGAAGCATATGGACTTCTGGGTGAAAATATCCTTGGTTCCGGAGTGAACTTCCATTTACATATCAACCGCGGAGCAGGCGCTTTTGTCTGCGGCGAGGGTTCCGCTCTTACGGCTTCCATTGAAGGAAACCGCGGTATGCCCCGTGTAAAACCTCCCCGTACCGTAGAAAAAGGTCTCTGGGAAAAACCAACGGTTCTGAACAACGTGGAAACCTACGCTAATGTTCCGAAAATCATCCTTCAGGGCGCCGACTGGTTCCGCACCATCGGAACAGAGGGAAGCCCGGGAACGAAGACTTTCTCCCTGACTGGTTCTATTGAAAATACAGGCCTGATCGAGGTTCCCATGGGAACAAGCCTTCGTCATATCATCTATGATATCGGCGGCGGCCTGAAAAGCGGCGCGGCGTTTAAAGGCGTGCAGATCGGCGGTCCTTCCGGCGGATGTCTGGTAGAAGACCAGCTTGATATTCCTCTTGACTTTGATTCTGTAAAGAAACTGGATGCCATCATGGGATCCGGCGGCCTTGTTGTTATGGATGAAAATACCTGTATGGTAGAAGTGGCAAGATTTTTCATGAGCTTTACCCAGAGAGAGAGCTGCGGCAAATGTGTTCCCTGCCGTGAGGGAACAAAACGTATGCTGGAAATCCTGGAAAGAATTGTCGACGGCAAAGGTGAGATGTCCGATCTGGATGAACTGGAAGAACTGGGGTCTATGGTTCAGAGTATGGCTCTGTGCGGTCTTGGAAAGAGCGCCCCTCTTCCTGTTATCAGTACCCTGAAACGCTTCCGCAGTGAATATGAAGAGCATATCCGGGATAAAAAATGTCGTGCAAAGGTCTGCACCGCTCTCCGTCAGTTCCACATCAACGCAGAATTCTGTATCGGCTGCGGCAAATGCGCAAAGAACTGTCCGGCAGGAGCGATCACCGGAAAGATCAAGCATCCGTATCATATTGACAACGACCTGTGTATCAAGTGCGGCGCTTGTAAAGACAACTGTAACTTTGACGCAGTTTATGTGGAAGCATAGAAGGGAGGATGTATTATGGGAGTAATGACCATTGACGGCAGAAAAGTAGAATTTACCGATGAAAAAAATGTCCTGACCGTAATCCGTAAGGCAGGAATCAATATACCGACACTGTGCTATCATTCAGAAGTATCCACCTTCGGCGCGTGCCGTCTCTGTACAGTGGAGGATGACAGAGGAAGAACTTTTGCGTCCTGTTCAGAGGAACCAAGAGACGGAATGGTGATCTACACCAATTCCGGAAGAATCAAAAAGTACAGAAAGCTGATCGTGGAGCTGCTTCTTGCGGCCCACTGCAGAGACTGTACCACCTGCGTAAAAAGCGGGGAGTGCGTTCTTCAGGAACTGGCCCATCGTTTCGGCGTGAGAGATATCCGCTTTAAGAATACAAGAGAGATCCGCGAGATTGACGACAGCTCACCGGCTATTGTCCGGGATCCAAACAAATGTATTCTCTGCGGCGACTGTGTCCGCGCCTGCGAGGAGCTTCAGGGAATCGGAGCTCTGGGATTCGCGTACAGAGGCACCGACGCTATGGTAATGCCTGCGTTTAACAAAAAGATCGCGGAGACCCAGTGCGTCAACTGCGGTCAGTGCAGAGTATACTGTCCTACAGGAGCGATTTCTATCAAGACACACATGGACGAAGTATGGGAGGCTCTGTCAGACCCCAACGTCCGGGTGGTTGCCCAGGTTGCGCCGGCGGTCCGTGTGGCGGTGGGAGATCATTACGGTCAGCCAAAGGGACGCAGTGTAATGGGAAAAATCGTCAATGCCCTTCATAGAATGGGATTTGACGAAGTATACGACACAAGCTTCAGCGCGGATCTGACCATTATGGAGGAATCAGCGGAATTTCTGAAAAGACTGGAAAAAGGAGAAAACCTTCCTCTCCTGACATCCTGCTGTCCTGCATGGGTGAAATTCGTGACAGATCAGTACAAAGAGTTTATACCAAATGTTTCCACCTGCCGTTCTCCGATGGGAATGATGTCCGCGGTGATCAAAGAGTATTTCCGCGATCCGGAACATGCGGAAGGCAAAAAAACAGTAATGGTGGCGATCATGCCCTGTACGGCAAAGAAAGCGGAAGCCATCCGTCCAAACAGTTTTACAAAAGACCAGCAGGATACGGACATCGTGATCACGACTACAGAGCTTACAAGAATGATCGACAACTTCGGCCTGGATTTTGCGTCTCTTGATCCGGAAGCCTGCGACATGCCTTTCGGCTTCGGTTCCGGCGGCGGAGTGATCTTCGGCGTTACCGGAGGCGTTACAGAGGCGGTGCTCAGAAGGCTCAGCCCGGAACATACGAAAGAAGCCATGAGGGAAATTTCCGAGTGCGGCGTCCGCGGAGACGAAGGAATCAAGGAATTCAGTGTTCCTTATAACGGCACAGAACTGAATATCTGCGTAGTCAGCGGTCTTGCCAATGCAAGAACCGTTATGGAAAGGGTAAAGAACGGCGAAGCCAACTATCACCTGATCGAGGTTATGGCATGCCGCCGCGGATGCATCATGGGCGGCGGACAGCCTACCAGAGCCGGTGACAGGACAAAAGCGGCCAGAGCGAAGGGACTTTACAATGCCGACAATACGATGATCATCAAGAAATCCGATGAAAATCCGCTGGTGATCGAGCTTTATGAAGGACTTTTGAAAGGCAGGGAGCACGAACTGCTTCACAACGATTTTTATTGATAAAACTTAAGTATGGGAACAGACCGGAGGGCGAAGGCTCTCCGGTCTTGCGTGATATCGAAAATTCGGATACAATGTAGGAAACAATAAAAGTAGTATACGATAACAGGGAGATATGTATATGCGTGAAATTAATGCGGCAAAGATCACAGAGGCAATCGAACGCCTCTGCATTGAGGCAAACCAGGTGCTTCCGGAAGATATAAAGGAGGCGATCGGGAAATGCAGAGCCTGTGAGGATGGAGAGATTGCCTGTCAGATCCTGGACAACATCATTGAGAATTATAAAATCGCGCAGGAGGAGCAGGTTCCTATCTGCCAGGATACGGGAATGGCCTGTGTATTTCTGGAGATTGGACAGGATGTCCATATTATAGGAGGAGATCTTACTGAGGCAGTAAATGAGGGAGTGCGGAGAGGCTATGAAAAAGGCTATCTGCGAAAATCAGTAGTAAAGGACCCGGTAAGAAGAGGAAATACAGGAGACAATACCCCGGCAATGCTGTACACGGAAATCGTTCCGGGAGAACGGATTAAAATTACAGTAGGGCCCAAGGGCTTTGGAAGCGAAAACATGAGCGCCATACGCATGTTCAAGCCTTCGGCAGGATTGCAGGGAATCAAGGATTTTATTCTGGAAACAGTAGAAGCGGCAGGCCCGAACCCCT
>DWVA01000064.1 GCA_019120475.1 Candidatus Blautia intestinipullorum
CGGCGCCGCAGCGCTCCATACGCTTTGCAAGGGCTGAAGACGCAACCACAGGAATTACTTTCACTCCTGCCGCCTTCCAGTCCGCCATATATTTTTCCGGGCTTCCCGCGCCTGTAGTAACTACCTGCACGCCCTCTTCGATCACAACCTTAGCCACTGCGTCGGCTTCCGGGCTCATCAGCATGATATTCACGCCGAAAGGCTTATCTGTCATTTTCTTTGCCTCACGGATCTGTTCTCTCACCCATTCTGCCGGAGCTGCCGCAGCCGCGATCAGACCAAGGCCGCCTGCGTTGGATACTGCAGATGCCAGATGACATTCTGCCACCCATGCCATACCTCCCTGAATAACGGGATACTCGATTCCTAGTAATTCTGTGATTTCTGTCTTCATCTGAAACCCTCTCATTCCATATACTTCTGCTGTTATAATCTGCTATGATACCTGCGGATCGTTCCATATTTCGCGATCCTGATCCGGCATCATTATTTATGCTCTTCGATGTATGCGATAACGTCGCCTACCGTTGTGATCTTTTCCAGATCCTCGCTTGGGATCTCTACGGAAAATTCTTCCTCAAGAGCCATTGCCAGCTCAAAAAGATCCAGGGAATCTGCGTGAAGATCCTCTGTAAAAGAGGTTGCCTCTGTAATGGAGGATGCCTCTGCTCCTAAAGTTTCTGCGGTAAGTTCGATTACTCTTTCTAACATGTCTGTTCTCCTTTTTGTTTTTTATAGTTTATTTATTTTAATTTTGTTTTTCACTGTAATTGTTTCTTTCCGGATCAGATTCCCCACTCCAGTACCGCGGCTCCCCAGGAAAGTCCCGCGCCAAAGCCTGCCATAACAATCTTCTGGCCCTTTTTCATGAGTCCTTTGCGGTTCATCTCGTTTAAAAGAATGGGAATGCTGGCCGATGATGTATTGCCGTATTCCTGAAGGTTCATAGGAAATCTGGAGATATCTGTTTTCAGTCTCTTCGCCACGGATTCTACGATCCTTTTGTTTGCCTGGTGAAGAATGAACCAGTCGATATCCTCTGCCGTCAGTCCGTTGGAATCCAGCACTTCATGGATCACCTCCGGAACTTTCCGGACCGCAAACTGAAATACTGCCTTCCCGTCCATGGTGATCTCCATCTCTGCGCCTTTGTTCCAGTCCTCTGACTGACCGGGAAGATTTCCTTTCTCTCCGGCCTTTGCAGCGTTAGGCCCTGTACAGAGAAGCGCCGGACCTCCTTTGCCGTTGGAATGGGCCGCAGGAATCCAGTTTTTTCCTTCCTGCGCTCTCAGCACTGCGGCACCGGAACCGTCTCCGAAAAGAATACAGGTTCCACGGTCCTCCCAGTTTACGATCCTGGAGAGGCTCTCGCTGCCTACGACCAGCACTGTCCGGTACACTCCCGAAGCAATATATGCCTGAGCTGTCTGATAGGCAAACAAAAATCCGCTGCAGGCAGCGTTCAGGTCAAAGCAGACGGCGTTTACCGCCTGAAGCCTTTCCTGTATCTCGCAGGCTGCACAGGGAAAAATGTGATCAGGCGTTGCCGTGGCAGCCAGTATCAAATCAATTTCTTCCGGCCCTATCCCGGCCTCCTCCATCGCCTGTCTGCCGGCCTCGGCCGCCATGGACGACGTTGTTTCCTCCACAGCGATCCGTCTCCGGGCCACTCCTGTCCGCTCCTGTATCCACTGGTCACTGGTATCCACAAACTCTGCTATTTCATTGTTGTCCAGGATACGGTCCGGCACACACGCCCCGGTTCCGCAAATCACACCTGTCATGGTCTGCTCTCCTCTCACAAGATAGTTTCCTTTGAATTTATTACTTTTGAAATTAAAATATTTTGATTATCAAAGTATAATCCTGTACAGAAGCCTTGTCAAGAGAAAAATTATATAAGAACCGCCTTTTCACCTGAATCTTATTGACATCTGTAAAATCTCCATAATAATAAAAGCTGAACTTTTTTTATATTGAATTATAATAGAAAGGGGATTGCCTGGAAATGAAAAAAATACATTTGCCAGAAACAGATCTGGAACTTTCCGCCATGGGACTTGGCTGTGTCAACGCCGGTCTGAAATGGGACGGAACTGACGCCGACAGAATTTTCGATGCTTATTTTGATTTAGGAGGAAATGTTTACGATACCGCGAGAGTTTACTCTGACTGGATTCCGCCGGAAATCGGAAGAAGCGAACGTGTTATCGGCGACTGGCTTTCACGGAGCGGCAAACGCCATGATGTGATCCTGATCACAAAAGGGGGACATCCGGATATGACCTGTCCTTCTCCTGATATGCACAAAACAAGAGTCACCGCGGAGAATATGCGCAGAGATCTGGAGCTTTCTCTCAAAACTCTCCGAACAGACTATATTGATATTTATTTTTATCACAGAGATAATGAGGAGATTCCAGCAGGGGATCTTGTAGAGATCATGGAGGAATTCCGGAAAGAAGGAAAGATCCGTTTCTATGGCTGCTCCAACTGGAGTACGGAAAGAATGAAAGAAGCAGACGCCTATGCAGCGGCTCACGGATACCGGGGCTTTGCCGCCAATCAGGCCCTCTTTAATGTAGGTCTTGCCGCCATGAATCCTCCTGCCGACGATACGCTGGCCCTGATGGACGCGGAAATGCAGCAGTATCACCGGGAAAATCCCAACAATCTTGCCATGCCTTATATGGCGAACTGCAGCGGCTTTTTCCATAAGCTTTTTGCAAAAGGAAAGGATGCGGTCCGTGATTCCGAATATTATACGCCGGGCAATCTGAAAACTGCGGAGGCCATTCATCAGATCACCGAGGAATATGGAGTTTCCATTACCCAGGCTGTTCTGGGATTTCTGACCTGTCAGGATTTCACCTGTCTGCCCCTTTACGGTCCCAGAAACGCAGAAGATCTTTCAGACGCCGCCGGAACCTTCCGCATTCCTTTCCGCCGGGAGGATTATCCGGAGGTTTCGTCCAGATAGGTCTGCTTATGGAAAACTGCAGGTTCCGCACTATATTTTTACAGTACGGATTCCACCAGCCTCCGGGTATATTCCTCCCGGGGGCTGGAAATGATCTCATCCGGAGTTCCGTTTTCCACGATCCTTCCCTCATGCATCACCAGAACGCGGTCACAGAAAGCCTGTACCAGAGCAAGGTCATGACAGATAAAAAGGAAGCTTCCCGCGCCTTCTCTTTTCAGTTTCAGGAGCAGATCCAGGATCTGTTTCTGGACGGTAACATCCAAAGCGCTGGTAGGCTCGTCGCAGATCAGAAGTTCCGGCCGGATGGCAAGGGCTCTCGCAATAGCTGCTCTCTGACATTCCCCGCCGCTGACCTGATGAGGATATTTTCCGGTAAATTCCGGCGTAAGACCGCACTGGACCAGCAGTTCTCTTACTCTCTGCTCCGTTTCCTTTCTGCTCATCCCGGCGTTTCTCAGACTTTCCCCGATTCCGCTCCCAAGGGTGTATCTGGGATCAAAAGATTCTGCCGGCATCTGAAAGATCATCTGCATATGTCTGTATGCCTTTCTCAGTTCTCTGCCTTTCGCTTTTGTGATCTCCTGTCCCATCAGAAAGATTTTTCCCTCCGTAGGGCGGATCAGACCCGTGACCAGCCGCGCTGCTGTGGTCTTTCCGGAACCGGATTCTCCTACGATCCCAAGGGCTTCTCCCTTCTTCACCGCAAAACTTATATCCCGGACAGCGGGAAAGCTGCCTTTTTCGGTTGAAAATATCTTTGTCAGATGCTCTGCCTTTAATATTGTTTCTGTCATATTCTGTTCCCTTGTCTTTATTCTCTTTGCCCGGTATCCCGCCCTTATTTTTTCTTCAGTGTCAGAACGGAATCCATCAGCTCTCTTGTATAGGCGTCTCCGGAAGCTTCCAGCACCTCCCCGGCGCCGCCGTAGTCTCTTACCTGCCCGTCCTTCAGAACCAGTATCTTATCCGCCATTTTTTTAACAAGACCGATATTATGCGTCACAAGGATCACTGCCGTATGATACTCTCTGCGCATCATGAGAAGCTCCTCCGCCACCTGTTTCTGTACGGTAACGTCAAGAGCGCTGGTAGGTTCGTCCGCCAGCAGCAGTCCGGGATTCATGATCATGGCAGTACAGATCCCCACTCTCTGGTTCATGCCGCCGGACAGTTCAAAAGGATAACTGTTCCATATACGTTCATGATCCGTCAGCCCGATCTTTTCCATGATTTCCGCCGCCCGCCTCTTTGTCTCTTCTTTTTTTATCTTTTCGTGAGCAGATACAGCCTCGTGAATCTGGGCGCCTACCGTCCTCACGGGACAAAAGGCAGCTTTGCTGTCCTGAAATACTGTACCGATCTCCGGTCCCAGATACTTTCTCCTGCGTTTTTCCGGCATATCTGTCAGATTTTCACCTTTGTACCAGATATCTCCCCTGGTCACCATTCCGCTTTCTCCAAGAAGCCCCAGCACAGCTTTGATAATGGTACTTTTCCCGCTTCCCGACTCTCCTACGATCCCGAGGATCTCTCCCTGATCCACCTGAAAGCTGACATCCTTTACAACAGGAATCCCATTATAACAGACTGTGATATGTTCCGCGCAAAGCAAGGGTTCCATAACCTTTTCCATCCTTTCTGATGCGGCCCGTCTCCTGTACATCTCTGCCGCTGCAGAACCGCCGCTTATTCCACATCCAGTTCCGCCGTAATCTCGTAATAATCACAGGGATGGGCCGCCATTCCTGTAACATTTGATTTTGTAACGATCCCCATATTCAGATGAGATACAAAGAACATTGCGTTGTCATCCAGAAGCTTCTGCTGAAGCTCTACCGCCAGACTGCTTCTTTCCTGAATGTCAAAAGTCTGATGAAGCTTTTCCGTAAGCTCCGTTACTTCCTCGTTCTGGTAATTTCCATAGTTTTTCGGTCCTGTTACCGTACTGGTAAAGAAATATTCCGGATCTCCTGTAGGCGCTGTTGTCAGAGAGCTTACATACACGTCAAAGTCTCCCTTCTGAGCGTAGGTCATATGATCGGAAGTGTTATTGACAGTCACATCAATGCCGATTTCTTTTAAAGTAGACTGGGCGTATTCTGCCAGTTTCGGCTGCTCCAGCCGTGTAGGATAAGTCAGCCAGTTGATGGTCAGCTTCTTTCCGTCCTTGTCTAAATAACCGTCTCCGTCTGTATCTGTCCATCCGGATTCCTCCAGAAGTTCTCTTGCCCCTTCAGGATCATAGGATACTGTTGTCACCGCTTTATTTCCATAGGAAAAACTGTCCGGAAAGGCCGCCGATGCCGGGAGCCCTCTCCCTTCCATGATCACGGAACAGAAACCTTCCTTGTCGATTCCCATCGCCACTGCTTTTCTTACATTTTCATCCTGCATGATCTCTGAATCAAAATTGAACTGTCCGAAAAAACACCTGCTTGTGGCGCAGGAATTGATCGTATAGTCGGGATTTCCGTCAAACAGCACATAATTGTCGTACTGAAGGCCGTAGGTACCCTGAACGTCTCCCGTCTGGAGAGCTGCAGTAAGGGCGCTTCCGTCAGAAAAAGATTTCACCGTAACCTTATCCACTTTAACATCTCCGCCCCAGTAATCCTCATTTTTTACAAGAGTGATCTGCGTAGGCGTTACCTCCGTTGCAATATACGGTCCGGTTCCCGCCACGTTGGCGGAGCCGCCCTCTCCCTGGATTCCATATTCCATGTCAATAATGGCTCCGTAGGGATCTCCCAGATAATTGATGAGCGCAGGACAGGGTTCGGTAGTGCAGATCGTAAGAGTCAGTCCTTCTGCCTCAATATGATCGATCTTCAGATCCGACGGCGCTCTGTCGTGTACTGCGATCAGGTCGTCCAGGCATTCCTTTACCGCCTGAGCGTCCATAGTCCTTCCGCTGGAGAATTTCACTCCGTCACGCAGCGTGATCTTTACAGTCGTATCGTCCACAAACTCATAATCCGTGGCAAGCCATGGCTCCACTTCCATGTTGTCGTTGTATTTGAACAATGTTTCGCCTACTCCGTAGCGCACTGCGCTCCATCCGGAATAATTGTCATGAGGGTTCAGTCCTGCGTCCCCCATTTCCTCGCTGTATCCGGTAGTGCCGTATACAAAAGTCTTTTCCTCACCTGCAAGCGCCTGAATAGGAATACATGCCGTCAGAACTGCTCCTGCAAGGATCGCCGCCATTATTTTTTTCTTCATGTTTCATTTCCGCCTTTCCGCTTTTTTATTCTTATCCCCGTTGTTTCGGGTCTATATAATCCCGCAGGGTATCTCCCAGCAGATTAAAGATCATCACCGTAATAAAAATAGCCGCTCCCGGCGCAAGAGCCATCCACGGAGATATCTGCAGCATACTTCTTCCATCGTTGATCATGCTTCCCCATTCTGCCGCCGGAGGCTGTACGCCCAGGCCCAGAAAAGAAAGGCCCGCGAGCTCCATCATCATCGTTCCGATATCCAGCACCGCCGTTACAAGAACAGGCCCCGCAATATTGGGCAGCACATGCTTTATAAGGATTCCCGGAGTACTGCACCCGGACAATCTTGCCGCCATAATATAGGGAGAGTCTTTCTGAGCCATCGTCAGTCCTCTTGCCAGACGGGCAAATTTCGGCCAGCCGATGACAGCGAGAGCGATAACGGCGTTCTGAATTCCTCCGCCCAGCACGCCCGCTACCGCAAGAGCGAATACCAGGCTTGGAAAAGCCAGAAACAGATCGGAAACTCTCATCAGCACCGTATCGGCGCCTTTTCCGAACCAGCCGCAGATCATCCCCACCAGTGTTCCCACTGCCGTCACGACCGCCACAAGTATAAGAGTGGCATAGATACTGATCGTACTTCCCGCCAGAACCCGCGAGAACATATCCCTGCCAAACCGGTCGGTCCCGAGAAGATGGGACAGGCTTGGCGGCTGCTGCGCCAGCAGAAGATTCTGTTCATCCGGATCATATGGACAAAGGTATCCGGCAAAAGCCGCCGTCAGAAGGAGAAGCACAGTGACCGCGGAAAAAAATATCAGCTTTCCCTTTGTATGGTTCCTTTTTATTTTCTGTTTTCGTACAGTTATCTTTTCATTGGTCATAATACCCAGCTCCCGTTTCTTTTCCTCTCACCTTATTCTCAGCGGGCCAGACGCACCCGCGGGTCAAGATAGTGATAAATAATGTCTGTCACCAGGTTCACCAGCACATAGATCACTGCCATCCACGCCACATATGCCTGCACAATGGGATAGTCCCTCATGGTAATAGCGTCTACCGCCATCTTTCCCACTCCATCCCACATAAAAATCGTTTCTACAATAGTGGTTCCTCCCAGCAGGCTGCCTACAGAAAGCGCCAGAAGAGTAATGATCGTCAGCATAGACGCTTTCATTACATTCCTCCATATGATCACGCTCCCCTTTACTCCTCTTGCCATAGCGCCTGCAACGTAATCTTTATTTAATTCCTCGAGAACCGTTGCCCTCACCTGCCTGGTGTATTTTGCCGCCATGGAAACCGCAAGGGTCAGTGTGGGAAGGATAAGGCTCAGCGCCAGATTTTCTGAAGTGATCACCGGAAGCCATCCCAGCTTTACGGAAAGAAAATACATCAGCACAAGAGCCGCAAAAAAATTAGGCATGGAATTTCCGATAAAACTCAGAAAGCGGATCAGATAATCCGCCCAACGGTTATGTCTGACTGCAGAGATGATTCCCAGCGGAACGGAGATCAGCATTGTCAAGGCTACCGAGGAAAGCATCAGAAGGATTGTAGCCGGAAGCTTTTCCACAAACGTGTCATACACGTCCCGGTCCGACACATAGCTGACGCCCATATCCCCGGTGATCATTCCGGCGAACCACCGTCCATACTGTACCAGAAAAGGCTGGTCAAGCCCGTATTCTTTTTTTGCCTCGTCGATAACCTCCTGGGAAACCGACGTTCCGGCGTTTTCGTACATATAGATAACTGCATCTCCCCCTGCCAGCCGCATCATGGCAAAGGAGAGAAAGGTAATCCCGATCAGGACCGGAATTAACTGAAGCAGCCGTTTCACAATATATTTCAGCATTTCAGAATCTCCTTAGGCGGACTTTTTTCATCGTCCAAATTCTATCAGAAACAAAAATACCATACAACCCTCCGCCGGGGTTATATGGTATTCTTATTTTTCATATTTTTGCTGTTTTATAGAATAATAGAAATCTTTCGTACTTTCAAAAAACCTTCGCCGCTTTCTTTCACGATTCCCTGTGCAGTCTTTTATCCAGAAACAGGATCAGCTCCTCCACCGCATCATCAGGCGTATCTCCTTTGTGTCTGATATAACCGAAGATAACTTTATTTTCCGGCATGTCCAGAGGAATACCCCTGGAGGCTCCCTTCTGTTTTTCAGAAAGATAGCTCCCGCTTATATTGGCTGTATCCGTCTGTTTCAGCATTCTTTCCATAATATAATCGCTGTTCGTCACCACAGAGATATCCAGCCCGCTCCAGGAAAACTGCGGTTTTTCGTCAGGCTGTCCCAGATTAAAAAATTCATCCTGATAATTTTGGATAAAACGGAAATTCTTCAGCTCCTCCGGTTTTATGGAATCTCTTTTCCCGCCGGACAGGCTGCTTTTGCCTCCCGGATACAGCATCAGTTCTGTCTCATGCATGGGTATAAACTCCAGTCCGTTTCTGGACAGCTCGTACAGAAAATCTTCTTTCTGCTGCTGTGGGATATATACAAATCCAACGTCATCCAGATAATCTCTTACCCTTTCCATTACTGTACGGATACCGGCCGTATAGATCTGAAAGTGATAATTCTGATTATAGTTTTCATTATAAAAATCCACAAACTGATCTGCAAACCAGGAACTGGGATTCAGCGATATCCGGATCCACTTTGTCATACCATGTTTTGCCATTCCTTCCAGGGCCTTCACTTCGTTTACGATCCTGCAGGCACGCCGGTAAAATTTCTTTCCGTCCGGCGTCAGCCGGATCCCTCTGGGAAGCCGTTCAAACAGCCGGATCCCCAATGAGTCTTCCAGAGACTTAAGAACCTTGCTCACACTGGGCTGGGTGGAATATAAAATTTTCGCCGCTTCGCTTACAGAACCTGTTTCCGCGCAGGCCATAAAATATTCAAGCTGTCTGATATCCATTTTGTTCATCCATTCCATATAAGAGTACGTGCTGCCGTTCTTAAAAGCGTCCGGCAGTCAATTCATTTCCCTGCGGCTAAAAAAGATCACTCCGGCTTTCGTGTACGGATCATAAACATAGGCATCGGATTATAAAAGGCGTCTTTTTCCAGATAAATCCGGCTGCTGATGCCGAGATCCACCGCAAATTCCTGCAGTTTCATGGCGCCCAGGGTCTCCAGATCCCAGGCCGGACGGCTGTAGGAGCTGATTGGAAGCTGACGTTTGATCTCCTCACATTCCCGCATCATCTCATCTCCGATAGTCTGGTGCGCATGATTTTCAGGAAGAGCGGAAACGTCTGTAAAATCACTCAGCCCGTAATTGGCGTCAAAATTCAAAAGCACGCCTCCTTTTTTCAGCACCCGCACCCATTCTCCATAGGCATGGCGTACATGGGGAAGTGTCCAGGTAAGATTTCTGGAGATCACTGCGTCAAAGGTTTCATCAGGAAAATCCAGCTTCTCAGCATCCATGATCAGAAATTTACAGTCCGCCTTCTCCTCGGCGGCCAGTATTCCTGCATTTTCTATCATATCCGGCGTCAGATCCACTCCCGTCACCTGATGGCCTTCCTTTGCCAAAAGCACAGAAAAGAATCCCGCGCCGCAGCCTACATCCAGGATCCGGAGCTTTCTTTCCGAAGGAAGCTGAGCACGTATTTCTTTCATCCAGCGCTCCGCCATGGAGCTGTGAAGCTCCTCCCTTTTGTGAGTCAGAAAGTCGCTGCTGCGTTTTTCCCAGTAATGTACAATACGCTCTTTCCGCTCGTCGTAGGGATTGGCTACCTTTCCGTAGGCGATCATAGGACCGTCTCCCACCACCTGAAGGGATCCTGTCTGATAAAGGATCACGCCGCCGAATTCCGCCACGCTGACCTCTTTTATCCTGCCGTCATAGTCCCGGACTTCCCCCAGCTTCTCTCCTCTGTGGATCATATCTCCCGGCTTGCGGCAGGGATACCAGAGTCCGTCCTGGGAAGCGTCCTGATAACAGACGTCCGTCACCTCCAGCGGATAGTAAGTCCGGTAGTCCTTCTGTCCTCTGTAGATTCCAAGATGGCAGAGAATGTTCCGCACATCCCTTCTGGTAGAACGTACCTCCTCGCTGGTCCAGCCGCCCATGCCGCCTCTTTCTATAAGAATGCTTGGAATTCCCCGGGAAGCAGCGTAATTATAGGCTCCTCCGGAGGAAACGTCCGACCTTACCATATAGGGCACGTCTACCTGCTCCGCCATTCTTCTGGACATGGAGACCACCTCTTTGTCCGCTTTTCCCGCATAATAGACATAGGGGGTAAGCTGTTCGTAATCGTCCCCGCTGTGAAGGTCTATATAATAATCCGCGATCGGCTGCAGCTCATGCGCCGCAGCCCAGGCAAGTCTTTCCGTTTCCGTTCCTTCCGGACTTCCCGGAAATTCCCTGTTCAGATCCTTTTTATCCTCATGGCCCAGGCTGCCGCTCCGGCGTTCAAAGGCATGACGGCTCATGACCTTTACAATGACTACGGTTCCCTCCACCTTCTCGATCTTCAGTTTCTGGGAAAGCTCTATGGCCGCCTGGATGCCCACATATTCTTCCGCATGGACTCCCGCGGTGATCAGCATAGTCTTTCCCGGTCTTTCGCCGTGAAGGACGGCGGCGGGGAGACGGATATTTCCTCCGTCCAGCTCAAGGTATCCGTTCCACCTCTGCCCCGGCTGTACTTCTATATTATTTAAACGGAATATCTTATTTTTTTCCATATAGCTTCTCTGCCTCTTCTCTTTTTGTAAGTTTTTATAGCCTTCCTTTTATTTTTCCCCAGACAGCAGAAATACCGGGGTGGAGCCGTTATTGGCGATTTCCTCTTCTGTCCAGACTTCCTTCCAGACCGCTTCGTCACAGACCACATTCTGGAATCCCGTTTTTTTCATTGCCTCTATATCCCACCGCGGACGCTCAAGCCTGCTTAAAGGAACCTGTCTGGCGATATTTTCCATGCGCTCGATATCTGTTCCTTCATAATAATCTTCAAACTCTTTTTCCTCTACCTGGCGGCGGTCCTGTTCATAGCCGCTCCTTTTTTCCTTATCAAAAAGATGACCGTACCAGTCCGCATCAAAATTATAGAGGACGCCTCCTTTTTTCAGAACACGGTACCATTCCCGGTATGCCGCTTCCGGATCCGGAAGATTCCAGGTAACGTTTCTGGTAACTACCGCGTCAAAGGAATCATTATCCACATGAAGTTTCTGAACATCTTCTGTTTTCCACACAATTCCACCGGCAAGCTCTCCTGCATTGCGTTTCGCTTCCTTGAGCATTTCCTCAGTTGCATCCACTGCTGTTACCTGATACCCTGACTCCGCAAGCAAAATGGCAAAAAAGCCAGGGCCTGTGCCTGCGTCCAGTATTCTTATCTCTGAAGGTTTCCTGCCTGGAAATTTTTCTTCCAGTAAGGAAAGAAGCTTCCTTTTCCACATGATTCTTCTGGCGTCCGCCATCTCCTGCTGATTATATTCTGAATAGCCTTTTGCCCGTTCCGTCCAGTAGGAACGGATTTCCTCTCCAAGTTCATTGTTCTGTAATATCTTCATTGCTCTCCTCTGATATTCTGTCTTTTCT
>DWVA01000065.1 GCA_019120475.1 Candidatus Blautia intestinipullorum
TGAGAAGCTCCGCGTTCACTCCGAAAAGCTTATACAAAAGCTCCTCATTATAGTATTCCCCCGGCTTTCCCAGAGAACAGGCGGCAATATCTCCCATAGTGAAGATCCCATGAGCCTTCAGCTTCCTCGCATATCCTTTTCCCACACGCCAGAAATCCGTCAGGGGCTGATGAGCCCAGAGAAGCTTCCGGTAAGACTTTTCGTCCAGCTTTGCGATCCTCACTCCGTGTTCGTCCGGAGGAATATGCTTCGCCACAATGTCCATAGCGGCTTTGCAGAGATACAGGTTCGTGCCGATTCCCGCAGCGGCAGTGATCCCCGTGTTCTGAAGAACATCCAGGATCATTTTCCGCGCCAGCTCTTCCGCCGTCATCTGATACGTTTTCAGATAATGGGTGGCGTCGATAAACACCTCATCAATAGAATACACATGGATATCCTCCGGCGCAATATATTTCAGATAAATTTCGTAGATTCTGGTGCTGTATTCCATATAGAAGGCCATCCTGGGCGGAGCCGCAATATAAGTCAGCTCCAGCTCCGGATACTTTTTCAGCTCCTGATCCAGATATGAGGCTCCCGAGAACTTTCCTCCCGGCACATGCCGCCTTCTCCGCGCATTGATTTCTCTGACCTTCTCCTCTACCTCAAAAAGCCTTGGCCTCCCGGGGATTCCATATGCCTTCAGAGAGGGCGAGACCGCAAGGCAAATGGTTTTTTCCGTACGGCTTCTGTCCGCTACCACAAGATTCGCCGTCATAGGGTCAAGACCCCTTTCACGACATTCTACAGACGCATAAAAAGATTTCAGATCAATGGCAATATAAGTTCGGCGCTCCTGTTCCATGACGGTTCACCTCCATTTTTTCTTATTATACGTCAGAACATCTGTTTGCACAACCGTCTTATTTTTCCTCTATATTTATCAGCACAGATACCTCAAAATATTCTTCCGAATAACAGAAACTGATTTCTCCTTTATATTTTTCCACTATATGTTTCACGCTTTCTATTCCCCAGCCATGCCTTTCTTTATCTTTTTTGCTTGTCAGGAACCTCTGTTCCTTTGTTTTTGGCTGATGTTTACAGGCATTTCTCACTTTTAAAAAGAACATGGAATTAATATTTTTCAGTATCACCTTTATTTTTCTTTTTTCTGTCCTGCACTGCTGCGCCGCTTCTATCGCATTATCCAGAAGATTACTGAACATCACTACAAAATCCGCGTCGTCCATCGGGATCGTCTCCGCCTGACACTCCATTTCCAGCTTTATAAAAAGGTCGTCCATCTGCTGCTTTTTAATGCTTAAAATAAAGTCAATATTCTGTATACCTGTCCATCTGCATCTTCCGGCTTCGTTTATATTGGTCTGATAACTGTCTACGATCTTTTGAGCGCGCGGAATGTCTCCGTTTTCCAGGCACTCCTTAAGATACATCAACATATGTTTTTCATCATGTACCACGCATCTGTATCTTTCATATGTCTTCTTCATTTCCCGGTACTGCCTCTCTATTATCTCGTTCCTCATGTCCAACAGTTTTCTTTCCACAAGATTTGTCTTTGTTATGAATCTTATATATATCACCAGAATACAGGACGCCATGATTCCGGTAATCGTCAGCGCCGCAGCCAGATTATTTATTTCAACTTTTCCTACACCATTTTTTATCGTTTTTAATAGTATCAGCCACTCGACTGCCGTAAACGAAAACAATCCTCTTTTGTGATTCTCCAGTACAAAAGCAACCTCTTTTTTCAAAGGCATATATCTGTTTATTAAGATCAGCCCTATACAGAGCGCCAACAGATAGAATACCTCCGGATATGTATGGCTTCTCGGCCAGTAAAAAAAGTCTTCCAGTCTTCTGTTTTCAAAAATCCCCACATAAGTAATGTATATATTTTTCAACATTCCCAGATTGGTGGAAAAGAAAAACTGCCACAAATACGCCTGCACAAAAGAGCATCTGTAAAATGCCCACAAGAAAAAAGGCGGATAAAGATTCCCCACCAAGGCTATAGCGTAGGATTGATACGAATACCAAAACTGGCATGTCACGCACAGGCTCATTCCTGTAAACAAAAGACACTGGATAAAACCAGATTCCATTTGGCCCAGTTGTTTTCTGACCATTCTGTAAATCACGTAGACAGCAACAACAGCAATGTGAACCGCGGTAAGGCCGCCGATATATTTCTCTTTATCACTGATCCCCCAGTAAGAGTTTGGAAACGTATAGGCGCATAACGTGATCCAAAAAAACACCATCCACTCGCTGAATCTGTGTCGTTTTTCCATCGTTTCTCTTTTCGGAAATGCCTGCCCGAAAATCCATATCCCGATCCCTGTCTCCAGAAATGCCGCAAGACCGTACAACAGCTTGATCCCCATATTTTTCACCCCCAGAAATCCAGGATTTCCTTTTTTACTTTTCCGATTCTGGCCGTTCCCACAGGAACGGCGGCGCCGTCCCGCATGATAAGGTCGCAGCCTTTTATCTGCATCACATGCCGGATATTTACTGCATAGCTTTTCTCTACTGGAAGAAATTCTTTCCCATCCAGTTCCTGCAGGATACCGATCAAAGTTTTCCTCAGCTTTGTTATACCGCCCCGATATACCAGATCCACATATTTTCCGTCTTTTTTCAGATAGTAAATATCGGAATAAGGAATTTTATCTATCTCTCCTCTCTTCTCAACCATGTAACAGCGTTTTTCTTTTTCCAGTATTTTCGGAAGAAGACTGTCTAACGCCTGGAGGAGCTTTTCTCCCAGATTAGATTTTGGAATATACCGATAAGTGTTTACCTCATATGCTTCCACTGCATAATCTATATAATTCGTCACAAATATGATCGCCGGATCCGGATACAGTTTTCTTATTTCTCTCGCTGCCTCCAGACCGTTCTTAAACGGCATTTTTACATCTAATATATACAGATCGCAGACCTCTTCTTTCAGTCCCATGAGAAACCACTCTACATTCATGTGAACGGCGATATCATAAGGTATTCTTTGTCCAGCAAAATACTGCTTTATAATTTCTGTTTCCTTTTTTATGCAGTCTTCTTCATCCTCAACGATGGCAATCCTTATCATACCTGTCTGCCCTCCCCTGCCGGTCAAACGATTTTGACGCGTTTTTTCTACAACACAGGTATTATAGCATATAATTTTTTCATCTTTGTTACAATTTTCGACATTTTAGAACAGGCAAAAGCAATTCAAAGAGTCCCTGCTTATTTTTAACGTCAATGTACAAAGGGAAAGACTGTTGTTTCCAACCTTCTTTCCCTTCAAAAATCACTTAAAAACTATTCCACGCTGTTTTCAGAAGAGCTGTCGTTGCTGCCGCTGTCATCCTGCGTCTCTTCGCCGGATCCATCCAGGCTTCCTCCGCTTTCCTCCGCCTGATCTTCCTGTACCATGGCCGCTCCATCTGCACCATAGCAGTTGCCTTCTGCATCATACCATAATCCGTCGTCGCCGCGGCTTATTTCTATGCTTCTTCCATATCCGTCGTCTATTACCTTTATATTACTTCCGGGAATATTCGCCGGCGAAAAATAATAAGTTTCCCCATTTTCGTTCGTAATACTTCCCCGCTCAATCGCATTGTCTACATCCTCAAAAGTACCGTAATAAACGCCGCTTTCGTCATACCAGTTCTTGTCTTCTGCCGCTCTGATAATACGTTCGTTCCCATTCTCATCATATACTGCGCACTGGTTAAATCCCTGGAATGGGATCTCAGTCTTGTCCTCTCCGTTTCCATCGGAAGAATCCTCGTCACCTGCGTTTTCCTCTTTTTCAGAACTGTTTTGAGCGTCTGCATCAGAATCTCCGGTATCCTCTTTCTCATATGAACTTCCAGAGTTCCCGTTTTCTTCCTCTTCGTCAGACAGATCCGGAAGCTCCAGATAGTCGGCGTTCACATATCCGTCCTCATTATCAAAATTCGCTTTCACCCAGTCCTGTTCCAGATTTCCGGTGATCCATATTTCTGTGTCGGAAGGGATCACGTCCAGGATCTTACCGGACATGGCATCTTTTTCCCGGAAATTTACTTCTGTGACAGTATAAGCAGGCGCGCCCGGATTTTTTGTCTTTACATTTTTGCAGATTTCCTCTACCTCTTCGGACATTTCTTTCCACTGGTTCAGGATTGTTTCGTCCTTCTGGTATCCGTGAAGATCTCCCGGAACGGTTATATAGTAAATCCCTTTTTCGCCGCTTCCCACCAGATAATAGTTCGGCAGGTTCTCCGCGAAATCATAGTCGGCGCTGCAATGAATGGTAAACAACGCCCCGCATCCAGTCTCGCCGTCCTTCTTTCCCGCTTCCAGGGAATCTTTATGATAAAATGTAATACTGCCTTTTTCAACTCCTGTAACGATTTTCCCCTCCCAGTCCTCCGGAATGGAAAGCTGTAATTCCTCAAAAGTATACAGAGTATTGCCGTTCTGCTGCTTTTGTGTATACTGCCATTTCTCTTCCGGCTGCTCTTTGGCAAAAACAGGTACACTCGCCGTCAGGCTGCCGCAAATCAGCATGATCCCCAGTTTCATCAGATACTTTCTCTTCATGTCCCATCGTCCTTTCCTGTTTTTTCGCTTTCCAACTGGTTCAGCGGGAACAGGAGAATACCTGCCGCTTTCCCAGACCGATAAAGCTGTCGGTTTTATCATATCATCTCTAAGAAAAAATGACGCTTATGGGGCATAATCCAGGACAAACTGTCCTTTAAAAATATTTTTCTTCTACTTCTATATGATACAGCAGCTTTTCATTGCAGCAGTCCGGCCCGCGCCAGCGCCGCTGTTTTCCTCATGTACTGCAGCTCAGTTCAGGATGAATTTCCGGACAATCTCCGCCAGTCCGTCATGATTATTGTCGTGCTCCGTCACATAATCTCCATGCTCTGCCACTCCCGGAAAAGCGTTGCGCATCACAGCTCCTACATGAGCTGTCTCAAGCATTTCCACATCGTTTTCCGCGTCTCCGGCAGCCACAGAATTTTCCAGAGGCACATCCAGAAATCTGCACATCCACTGGACCGCAAATCCCTTGGAAATTCCCTCCGGCACGATCTCAAGATAGGCGTCATTGGAAAAGAAACTTCTGACAGTCCCCGTCAGAGGGTCTACCGTCTCTCTCTGAAATTTCTCGATCTTCGGACGGTCGTCAAAGCTGATAGCCAGGATCTTATAGGGATCCATAGGAAACGCGGCGTCCAGATTTTCCACAACCCGGTACTGCATCTCCGTACCCCGGACGTATTTCCTGATCTCCATGGAGTCCTTTAAGACAAGCACCTCTTTGTCCGAATAGGACTGGATATGTAATCCTCTGTTCACGGCGTCCTGAAAAATCCTCTTCGCCAGCTCTCTTGGCAGCGTTTTTCCAAAGATCGTTTTCTGATGAAAAGGATCGTAGATCTGTCCGCCGTTAAACGCGATGATATAGCAGCCTTCCTTTACAAGCCCTGCTCTCTCGGCAATGATCAGCCCGCTGGCAAGGGGACGCCCGGTGCTTATCACCACTTTATGGCCCGCTTCCAGAGCCTGGTTGATGGCCTCCTGGTTTCCCTGTGTGATCTCTTTTTTATCGTTGAGCAGTGTTCCGTCAAGATCTGTAAATAAAATTCTTGTATTTTCCGCCATAATTTCATCTCCCTGTCTGTTCCATTTTCAGCAGCTTCCTTTTTCTGTCTATGCCGCCCGCATATCCTGTTAAACTGCCGTTTGTTCCCACAACCCGGTGGCAGGGAACAATGATTGAAATTTCATTATGCCCTACTGCGCCGCCTACAGCCTGGGCGGACATGGAAGGAATCCCTCTCCCGGCGGCGATCTGCTTCGCGATCTCCCCGTAAGTCACAGTCCGTCCATAAGGAATGGAACAGAGGATTTTCCACACTTCCTTTTGAAAATCGGTTCCCATAAAATGAAGAGGTACCGGGAAACCCGGTTCTTTTCCCGAAAAATAAATATCGAGCCACTTTTTTACGTCTTTAAACAAAGAAATTTCTTTTTCCTCATGTTCTCTGTCCAGGCAGCGGGCAAAATACTTCTGTCCCTCAAACCACAAGCCTGTCAGACCCGTATCGTCAGCTGCCAGAAGAATATTTCCAAGGGGCGACTGATAATGACTGGTGTACTGCATTAAAAAACCTCCGTTGCTGAATATTAAAAACGCCGCACTGCTTCCAGTATCCTGTCCGCAAATTTCCGGTGGCCTTCCTCCGAAAAATGTACGCCGTCAAAAAGCACCGGAATTTCCCATTTCCCGGTGTCTGTAAATTTTATTCCCAGCCTTTCGGCAGCTTTCCGGTATTCCTGTCCCAGCTTTTCAGATTCCCGGCAGAGCCGTTCCTCTTCCACCCAGGCTCCCCGCTTCATACAGGGAGGAGAAAGAAGCCAGAGCCGGAGATTTCCTCTTTTTACCGCCTCCGTCCCGTCTAGCTTCCGCATAAAACTTTCCATTCTCATGGCCGCGTCCCTTGCCGTAAATCCGGGCTCCTGAAGAAGATCGTTGGTTCCCAGCATAACCGCCATCCACACAGGTCCTTCTTCCTCTCCCCAGTTTTCTGCCTGCTCACAGGCAAAACGGATCTGGGATGAGGTGTGGGGGATGCACCGCCCGTTTACGCCGTGATTCTTAACGTTCCAGTCTGTACCTTCCTCAAGGATTCCTGTCCAGCGGATATTTTTCCCATACCTGCCGCCTGCAAAAGAACGGGGATCGTATCCGTAAGTATTAGAGTCTCCATAACAGATAATGGTTCCGGACATAACTGTTCTCCTTTCACCTGGCAGAAACTCTTCCCCGGAGTTCCTGAAAAATTTTTCCCGACAGGCGCTTCATATAAATTCCCTGCTGCGGATTTTCAGTTCTTCTCTCCTTTTCCGGTAATCCGGAAGCTCCTTTTCCACCACCGCCCAGAAGCGCGGCGAATGATTCATCTCTTTCCGGTGAGCCAGTTCATGCACCACCACATAATCCAGGATCTCCGGCGGCATCAGAACCAGCTTCCAGTTAAAGTTCAGGTTTCCTTTCTGGCTGCAGCTTCCCCAGCGTGTTTTCTGTTCCCGGATGGTGATCCGTCCGTAGCTTACGCCCATCCGGGCGGCAAAGCAGGCCGCCCGCCGGGGAATGATCTCTTTTGCCTTCCGAATGCCTTCCTGCCGTTCTTCCTCGGTGATCCTGCGGGCGTTTTCTCTCTGCCGCGAAAGTCTCTGTCTCTGTTTTTCCACCCAGTCCCAGTGATCCGCTGCAAAAGTTTCAATCCGGCGCTCCGCTATCCGAAGCGGCGCGCGCACAATTACGCTCCCATCCGCTTTTACCTGCAGCGCGAGGCTCTTTCTGTTGGAACGGATCAGTTCATATTCATATTTTCTTTCCTTCTCTTTTTTCATTTTTTCCATAAATTCTTATTGTTCGTACACAGGGATACGGTACGGCTGTAAAAATACGGCTTTTCTCCGTCTTCTACTCCCATATCTTCCATGGCGCGTTTCCCGATTGCCACAGGGCTTCCAGGAGATTTTTTTCTCTCAGAGTATCCATGCACTGCCAGAATCCTTTATGACGGTAGGCGTTTAACTGTCCGCGCCGGGCCGCTTCCATCAAAGGAGCCTGTTCAAAAACTGTGTCATCTCCCTCGATAAGATCCATGATCTCCGGCTCCAGCACCATAAATCCGGCGTTGATCCAGCCTCCGTCCTCTTTTTTCTTTTCCTTAAAGTTGGTGATGGTTCCATCCTCTGTAATATCCAGGATCCCGAAACGGCCTCCCGGCTGCGCCGCTGTGATGGTAGCCATCTTTCCGTGAGATCTGTGGTACTCCAGAAGTTCGCGCAAGTTCACATCCGCCACTCCGTCGCCGTAGGTCAGCATAAAGGTGTCTCCGTCCAGATACTCCTGCACCCGCTTGATACGGCCTCCTGTCATTGTCTTCAGTCCTGTGTCCACAAGAGTCACCTTCCATGGCTCCAGTACATTGTTATGGACGATCATTTTATTTTCCTGGGTAAAGTCAAAGGTAATATTGCTGTTGTGCAGATAATAATCCGCAAACCACTCCTTGATCACATGCTGCTTGTAGCCGCAGCAGATCACAAATTCATGGAATCCATAGCTGGAATACATTTTCATAATGTGCCATAAAATAGGCTTCTCGCCTATTTCGATCATGGGCTTCGGTTTCAGATGGCTCTCCTCGCTGATCCTTGTTCCGAATCCTCCTGCCAAAATAACAACTTTCATATGTTCTCTCCATTCACAAATGATAAACGCAAAATAGGACAGCGCTTTGCCTGAAGGCATAACGCTATCCTATATTGTAATATAAATATTCCCGGTGTACAATACCGCACAGACTTTATTCCGCCGTCTTCTCCGCTTTTTTCTTCTTGGTGTCTTCCCACAGCTTATCCGCTACAGGCGCCCACTCCTGGGCGTAATGAACACATTTTCCGCAAAGATGCTCCGCAGTCTCCGGAGACTGGAGGTCTGTGGAATGGGCTCCTGTTTCCTTCACAAGCTTCTGAAGGATCTCAGGGTTCTCCAGCATTGGGCAGGGTCTGAGCATATTTTCGTTAAAGGGCTGATTGTCGTGGTAAGCCATAAACAGAGGCTGCTTCAGGATTTCCAGGATCGTGTTTTCCCTGATATTTCCATTGGAATAATGGATGAACACACAGGGCTCCGCGTCTCCGTTGGCATTGATGTGGAAATAGTTTCTTCCTCCGGCGATACATCCGCCTACAAACTCTCCATCGTTCTGGAAGTCCATGGTAAAGATTCCCAGTCCATGTTCCATGTTCCGGATCTCTCTTACTCTGTCATGCATATACACTCTCTGCTCCATAGAAGGCAGAAGCTCTACGGAAGCGTCGTTTCCAACCGGCATATAGTGGAAATACAGGGAATAGCGGCATCCCTTTTCCACAAGCATATCTATAAATTCGTCGCTGGTAACGCTCTCTATATTCTGGCTTGTATAGCAGATGGATGTTCCGAACACCAGACCGTGTTCTTTCAGAAGATCCATAGCGTGCATTACCTTTCCGTAAACGCCCTCGCCGCGGCGAAGGTCGTTGACCTCCGGTTTTCCTTCCAGGCTCAGCGCCAGGAAAAGATTTCCGGCTTCCTGCATCTGCGCGCACAGCTCCTCGTCTACCAGAGTACCGTTTGTATATGCCAGGAAAACACAGTCATTATGCTTTTTGCAGAGCTTGATGATATCTTTTTTTCTTACCATCGGTTCTCCGCCGGTAAGCATATAGAAATAAACGCCAAGTTCTTTTCCCTGAGTGATCACGGAATCCATCTCGTCAAGGGTAAGATTCAGTTTGTTTCCGTATTCCGCAGCCCAGCATCCTGTGCAGTGAAGATTGCAGGCGCTGGTAGGATCCATCAGAATGATCCACGGAATATTGCAGTTATGGATCTTCCTCATTTCCCGGATTGTTTTTGTTCCATGATAGAATGCCTCGTAGCCCAGATCCAGAATAGTGGTCTTTAAGACGTTGGGGTGAAGTTCCTTCACCATCTTGGTAACATACCGGTTCAGAGTACATTCCGGATCTCCCGCCACTTTGCGGAGATAATCCCAGTTTACTCCCAGATCAAACTCTCCCATATATTTCTGAGCGGTATCCACAATATTTAAAAAGGCCTGCTCCGGATTTTTCTTTACCTGCCCCAGAGCCAGGTCTATCACTCCTGAAAATACTTTTCTGCCTGCCGCATGCGTCAACTTACTCATCTGTATCTCCTCCTTGCAGTGTCTTCGCCGCTTTGGGTATTCTCTGTCCCCTCGATTTTTGTCTGTTAGTTTTTTCACAATTTACATTATAATTATATACAAAAATCTTCTTTTTTCTATATCCAAAAACAGGACAGTGGCGATTTTTTCGCCACTGTCCCTGATATGTCCAAATTTTATCTACATTTCCGCCAACTGCCGCAGCGTGCTTTCCCCTGTTCCCTGTATCATGGCGGACAGCATACGGATGATCTCTTCCGGATCCTGCTTCATTCCGTTTTTCACCCATGCGTAGACGATTCCCTCCAGAGCATAGGCATAAAAATCAACGGCAAACTTCTGTTTCTCCTGAGAGATCACAAAATCCGCCTTTTCCCTCTCCACAATATGATTCACCAGGAGAGCCGCGTGTCTATGTACAAACTGCAGCAGATTATCTTTCTGGAAAAACATGTAGGTTTCCACCACGAATTTTTTGTTTTCCAGAATATACTGAAACAGCCGCCTCAGTCCCTCCTGCCAGGTAACAGGTGTTCCGCCTCCGGTAATATACTGCTCCGCCTCATTTACATATATCCATTCGATCAGATCATAGATATCCCGGAAATGATAGTAAAAAGTATGCCTGTTGATCTCACATTCCCGGGTGATATCAGTAACTGTGATCTTGGACAGAGGCTTTTTCTCCAAAAGTTTTTTCAGGGCGGCCGCCAGCGCCATTTTTGTCATTTTCGTCATTCTCTGTTTCCAATCCTCTTCAGCAAATCAAAAGTTATGTTTCCTCCAAAAAGATCCAGGGCGCTTCCTACCGTTACGTCCAGTCTCCCTTTTCCCGCTTTTTCCAGCAGGCGGATATCTTCCATACTTCCCACTCCTCCGGCATAAGTTACCGGCCTGTCCTCATATCCGGAAAGCATCTCGGCCAGATCTTTTTCAATTCCGGAAGCTTTCCCCTCCACATCAACGGCGTGGATCAGGAATTCATCACAGTGGCTTCCCAGTTCCCGCATTGTTTCCAGGGTCACCGGAACGTCTGTAAATTTCTGCCAGCGGTCTGTGACGATATAATACACGCCTTCTTTTTTCCTGCAGCTCAGATCCAGCACCAGGCGCTCCCGTCCTGCCGCCTCTTCCATCTTTTCCAGGTTTTCCCATGAAAGCCTGCCGTCCCGGAACACATAAGAAGTGACAATCACATGGCTGGCTCCGGCGTCAAGATATTCCGCTGCGTTTTCCGGACAGACACCGCCTCCAAGCTGAAGACCTCCCGGGTATGCGGCAAGGGCCTTCATCGCCTGTTCCCTGGTAGCCTCATAATAAGGAGAAGAGACGCCATTCAGCAGGATCACATGTCCTCCGGAAAGACCTTCGTCCCGGTAAAGAGCCGCATAAAAAGCCGCATCCTGGCCGGATACGAAATTCTCCTTCGCCCTGTCCCCGTCGTCATGCAGGCTTCCTCCTACAATCTGTTTTACTTTCCCGTTATGTATGTCGATACATGGCCGAAATTTCATTTTTCATCCCCACTCATTTCTGTACTTTTCCTTGTGAACAAGCCGGCACATCCAGGCTCTGTCCCGGGTGCGCCGACTGTCTGTTTTCTGATGTTCCAAATCTTATCTTCCTTCAGCGGCGTTTCCCACAGCGTCGCCTACGTCTTCCACGGCGTTTCCTACTCCGTCGCCCAGGTCTTTTACGCTGTTGCCCAGTTCTCCGGACACAGTTCCGTCGTTATCTGTTCCATCTTCCGTATCCGCCGCAGTATTGTCTTCTCCCGCGGCGTTTTCCTCTTCTCCCGTTTCCGTACCGCCGTTCTGATCCGCGCCGTCTTCTTCTCCGGCGTTTTCCTTATCCGCTTCTGTTGTATCGTCAGCGGCATTGTCGTTCATTGTATCGTCCTTTTTATCTGCGTCCTTATTGTCCGCATTATTTTCCGCAGCGGTTCCGGATTCGTCAGCATTGTTATTTGTGTCCTCTCCGCAGGCTGTCAGCGCGCATAAAGACAGCACGAGCAAAGTACCCATAAGGACTGTTCTGATTTTTTTCATCCTTTTAATCTCCTTTTTCTTTGATGTACTTATAATATGTACATTTTCTAAAATTCTATTCTATATGAGGGCACTTTCCGGAAAGAACTTTTCCATAAAACAAAGGAACACCCGTCATAGCCTTTCATCGTTGACAGATGTTCCGGAAATTTCTATATTTTTTTGTCAACCATTGATCACGTTGCTCATATCATAGCGTCCCGCAGGCTTTCCCGCCAGATACTTAGCCGCTTCCAAAGCGCCTTTTCCAAATACTGCCTTGGAATACGCCGTGTGCTTAAACTCGATCACTTCATCCGGACCTGCGAAGATCACTTCATGTTCTCCTACGATGGTTCCGCCCCGGACTGCGGAAATTCCGATTTCCTTATCAGTGCGCTTCTCACGTTTCTGGCTGCGGTCAAATACATATTCATATTTGCCGCCCATAGCTTCGTTCAGACTGTCCGCCAGCGCAAGGGCGGTTCCGCTGGGCGCGTCAACCTTCAGACGATGATGACGCTCCACGATTTCCATATCAAAGCCAGCCGCTGCAAGCACTTTCGCAGCGTCCTGGATCAGCTTCAGCAAAGTGTTGATGCCAAGAGACATATTCGCCGATTTCAGAACAGCGGTCTTTTTCGCCGTTTCCTCCACCTTGGCAAGCTGCTCTTCGCTGAGGCCCGTCGTGCACAGAACTACAGGGAGACCTTTTTCTCCGCAGTAATCCAGAAGGGCGTCCACTGCCTTGGCCGATGAAAAATCAATGACAACGTCCACATCCTCCTGACAGGCACGAATGTCTGTATATACGGGAAAACTTGTGTTTCCCTTATCCGCGATATCCACTCCGGCTGTGATCTCCACTTCCGGATCATTGGCTGCCAGCCCGGAGATCACCTGTCCCATGTGACCGCAGCAGCCGTACATCAAAATTTTTACCATAAGTCTTTCCTCCGTATCCTATGCCAGTTTGATCCCAAAGTCTTTCATGGCTTTTGCCAGGATTTCTTTGTTGCTGTTCTCCATCTCGGTGAGAGGCATACGGAGCGGCCCTACGTTCATTCCCATAAGGTTCAGAGCTGCCTTGGCCGGAATCGGGTTCACTTCGCAGAACAGAGCGTTGATCAGCGGGATCGCGTCCATCTGGATCTTTGCCGCGCCCTTGATATCTCCCTCCAGGAATTTCATGACCATATCATGAGTTTCTTTCGGAGCCACATTAGAAAGCACAGAAATAACGCCAACGCCTCCAAGAGACAGGATCGGAAGTGTCTGGTCATCGTTTCCGGAATACAGTTCAAGGTCTTCTCCGGCAAGAGACACTGTCTTTGCGATCTGGGACAGATCTCCGCTGGCGGCCTTTACGCCTACGATGTTTTTTACATTCTTCACCAGGGCGGCTACGGTAGCCGGCTGGATGTTGCAGCCTGTACGGCTGGGAACATTGTACATGATGATCGGAGTATCCGGCACCGCGTTGGCGATAGCCGTGTAATGGGCGATCAGTCCCTTCTGCGTAGCTTTGTTGTAATAAGGAGTTACGACCAGCAGAGCATCCGCTCCGTAAGCGGCAGCTTCCTTTGACATCATGATCGCCGTTTCCGTACAGTTGGAACCCGTACCTGCAATTACAGGAATACGTTTGGCAACTTTATCAATGGCATACTTGATCGTTTTCAGATGCTCTCCATGTGTCATAGTAGACGATTCTCCGGTAGTCCCGCAGATGATAATGGCATCTGTGCTGTTGGCAATCTGAAATTCGATCAGTTCTCCAAGCTTGTCATAATTCACACTTCCGTCTTCATACATAGGGGTTACGATCGCAACGCCTGCGCCTTTAAAAACTGCCATTTAATCTCCTCCTTTATTCTTCTGTGATATTATTTTATTCATCAGGGTCTGTTTCGTTTATGACTTCCGTAGTCAGCCGTGTCACAGAATCCACATAAGGCTTCAGCTGTTCCGGCATGGTCCATCCAGTCATAATAATATGCATATTCTCATCCTTCTGTCTGAGGATATCCGCGACTACGTCTGTGGATACAATTCCCTGCTCCATCAGTCCCAGGATCTCATCGAGCACCAGAAGATCACATTCCTGAGTTACAACGACTTTTCTGGCAAAATTCAGTCCGTTTAAAATATTCGCGCGCTCCTCTGCCTTTTCCTCTTCCGAAAGCTGTTCATAGCAGCAGTCTCTCTTTTCAAAACGGAAGATCTTAATATCCAACTGATCCAGTTCTTCCAGGAAATCCATGGAACGGCGCTCTTTTCCCTTCAGGAACTGGATGATGATAACGCTCTTCCCATCCGCCGCCGCCCGCAGGCTCTGCCCCAGCGCCAGAGTTGTCTTCCCCTTTGCTTTTCCACAGTACACTTCTGTTAATTCTTTTTTCATAACAATTCCTCTTATCGTTGATGAAACTGCACTTTAATTAATGCATTTATCTTACCTCAAAATATATAAAATTGCAAGACCTGATGACTTTATCGGATACGCCCCTATTTCATTCAATATATTCCAGCTTGCTGACAGATACTTCATATGCAGTACGCTTTTCTGTCTGATTTTCTCCGATCTTTTTCATATATTCTCTGCTTTGGATACGCCCCCAGATCAGGACGTGGCCTCCAACAGCAAAGGCCGACGCATACCGCGCGTTTCGTCCCCAGCAGATACAGGGTATGTAATCGGACTTTCCATAAGGACGGTTCACAGCCATCAGAAGATCCGCGATCTCTCTTCCCAGAGGCGTTTTCCTGTAAACAGGCGGTTTGCAGATGTATCCGTCAAGAAAGATCTGGTTCACCGGAACAGAATCGTCCTCTTCCTCTACAAATTTCAGTTCTCTGGCAAATACGGAAAGCACCAGCCGGTTATGCTTTTCCTCATGGCGGTTATAGGAACGGAATTGTCCGTGTATTTCAATATATTCCCCCACATAATCCTGCGTTACGTCCAGAAGTCTTTCGGATACCATCACCGGAATACGGTCCTCGGAATCACTGAGACGCTTTACAAGAAGCTCCATTGTATAGAACCCCTCGCCAAACACCTGATGACTGAAAGTAAAGCCTGTATCAATTTTCCCCACGATTGATACCTGATTGTTTTCAATAATTTTGTCTGCCATAATACAGTTCTCCTTCCTCTTTGGGTATTTTGTCTATACTAGACTATGTACAGGGCCGGAACTTTAGAACCAAAAATGAGAAAAATTTTTTTGAACGCCTTGTATTCTGCGAAAAATGTGTTAAACTGGAATGTCGTACTATGAAGAAAACACATTAATATAGAAGAAAAAAGAAAGGATTTCGATTTTTATGAATATCAGACGAGAAGATGTACGCAACGTAGCTATTATCGCCCACGTTGACCACGGAAAAACAACTCTGGTTGACCAGCTTCTGAAACAGAGCGGCGTTTTCCGCGAAAACCAGGAAGTCCAGGAACGCGTTATGGACTCCAACGATATTGAGCGGGAACGGGGAATTACGATTTTGTCCAAAAATACTGCCGTTCACTACAAAGGCGTTAAAATCAATATCATCGACACTCCCGGACATGCGGACTTCGGCGGCGAGGTGGAGCGTGTGCTGAAAATGGTAGACGGCGTGATCCTTCTTGTAGACGCTTTTGAGGGCGCTATGCCCCAGACGAAATTTGTCCTGAAGAAAGCGTTGGAACTGGACCTTCATGTAATTGTCTGCATCAACAAAATCGACCGTCCGGAAGCCCGTCCTGACGAAGTGATCGATGAAGTTCTGGAACTGCTTATGGATCTGGAAGCGTCCGATGAACAGCTTGACTGTCCTTTCCTCTACGCTTCCGCAAAGGCGGGACACGCTGTTCTCGACCTAAAGGATACTCCGGAAAACATGGCGCCTCTGTTTGAAACCATCCTGAAATATATTCCTGCGCCGGAAGGCGATCCGGATGCGGATACCCAGGTACTGATCAGCACGATTGATTACAATGAATATGTAGGAAGAATCGGCGTCGGAAAAGTAGAAAACGGCAAAATTTCCGTAAACCAGGAGCTGACCCTTTTGAACCATCATGATCTTGACAAACGTCAGAAGGTAAAGATCAGCAAGCTTTATGAATTTGACGGTTTAAATAAGGTAGAAGTAAAGGAGGCTTCCGTAGGTTCCATCGTAGCGATCTCCGGCATTGCGGATATCCATATCGGCGACACTCTCTGCGGCGGCGACAATCCGGAGGCGATTCCTTTCCAGAAGATCTCCGAGCCTACAATTTCCATGAACTTTATGGTAAACGACAGCCCTCTGGCCGGACAGGAAGGAAAATATATTACTTCCCGTCATCTCCGTGACCGTCTCTACCGGGAGCTGAATACAGACGTAAGTCTCCGGGTAGAAGATACGGACTCTACCGAGTGCTTTAAGGTTTCCGGCCGCGGCGAACTTCATCTGTCCGTCCTTATTGAAAATATGCGCCGGGAGGGTTATGAATTCGCGGTCAGCAAACCGGAGGTTCTGTACCACTTCGACGAACGCGGCAAAAAAATGGAGCCCATGGAAATTGCCTATGTGGATGTTCCGGAGGAATTTTCCGGCACTGTCATCCAGAAATTAAGCGAACGTAAAGGAGAGCTTCAGGGAATGAGCACTGCCAGCGACGGTTCCGTCCGTCTGGAATTCCACATCCCTTCCCGGGGACTTATCGGATTCCGCAACGACTTCCTGACCTCCACAAAAGGAACCGGTATCCTGAACACCATGTTTGACGGCTATTCTCCTTACAAGGGTGACTTCCAGTACCGCAAGCAGGGCTCCCTGATCGCTTTCGAAGCAGGAGAGGCCGTTACCTACGGACTGTTCTCCGCCCAGGAGCGCGGAACCCTTTTCATCGGTCCCGGCGAAAAAGTCTACAGCGGCATGGTGATCGGTCAGAACGGAAAAGCCGAGGATATTGAACTGAATGTATGCAAGACGAAACATCTTACCAACACCCGTTCCTCCTCTGCAGATGAGGCTCTGAAGCTGACTCCGCCAAAGGTATTAAGCCTGGAGCAGGCCATCGAGTTCATCGACCAGGATGAGCTTCTGGAAGTAACTCCAAAAAGCCTCCGCATCCGCAAAAGGATATTGGATTCCAGAGAGAGGAAGAGAGCGTCGTTTAAGAAGTGAGTATAATGAGGGGGACCATCTCAAAGTTGCGAAGCCCGAAGGTCCCCCTCATACTCCCCCTCCTTGGGCACGCAGGATAAATTCCCAAGTATAATATGGACAAGAAAATTTCTGATTCTGTATGAATTCCAGGGTCTTGACAGTTCAGGAAAATTCCTGAGAAGAGACGGATTTTCGGGGAACTTTTTCATAAGTTCCGGTTTGAAGGGCTCTAGGCTTTCGGTTTTTTCAGGCGAAGGGCTCTGAAATATGGAACTAAAAATCAGCTTTATATTGAAGATTTTGTTTATTTTGAAGACAATACATTCTATCACTCTTTATCTATCCCTGATATCATTTATTATATCCTGAATATGAATAATCTGTACATCTGTCAAACTAGATATATCAAGATACTTTTTATCATCCCGGCCAAGAAGATAATCTGTTGTTACAGAAAACAAATCTGCTATTTTTACCAGCATTTCTACAGACGGCTGAATATTATTATTCTCCCAGTTGGAAACACATTGTTTCGTTACTCCCAACTTTCTGCCAAATTCCACTTGATTTAACTTGTATGCAAGTCTTAACTGTTTAATTCTTTCATTCAACATAAGCATACCTCATGTAGTATCAGTTTTAAATACTATTGTATAAGTAATTATTGACATATTAAAAATACTTTAGTATATTTAAAATGTACCTCTTATAAATCAGGGTATATGGAAGGAGAAAGCTATGGAATACGACAGAAAAATACTTGTGCCATATCTGACAGAGCTATATGGTATTGAAGTGACTTATCAATCTCTTAAAAATAAATCCTCAAAATATTCCAAGCTTGTTGAAAATGAAGAATATAATGTAAGTCAATCATATATGTTAAATGAAATAATTAAAGCACCTAATACAAAAATGCCTCGGAAAAAATCTATTATAGGGACAGTATTGATATGTTTAGTATTGTGGTTTGTTTTAGGTATAATAAATGATACATTGGGGACATTTGTATTTTTGGCCTCTATTTTTATTATCGGCGGGACGAAACAATTTAATAATGAGGACTATCAAAAAAGGCTTGCAAAATATCATGAAGAAATGGAAGAATACCAGAAAAAATTTTCTGTATTAGAAAAGAATAAAAATATCATCCCTGTTCAATACCGCAATCTTGGCTCTATAGCTTACTTATACGAATACTTTTCCACAAGCCAAGCTACCAATCTTGATCAGGTTATTCAGACTATGCTGTTGGATGATGTACGTCAGAGGATTCAAAATATTGAAAACCAATTAAACCAGATGCTCTCGAATCAGCAGCGCATTTACGAAAAATTATCAGATATACAGCGCACAGCGTCCTATATCTCCAGACAGTTGGACGTTATAGAACTTACTTTGCAGGAACAGATTAAAAATTCACAGGAACAGACAAGGTATTTAAAAATGATAAAAACAAGTGCAGAAATTTCCAATTATCTTCAACTTGGAACTTATCTGGAGATATCCAAATATTAGAATTCAGCCATAAAACGCTGCCGTCTTTTTCCATAGACTTGCAGCGTTTTATTGTTATATATACAATATAAATATTTTCTCTCCTTATATATCATTCTGTAATTTCTATATAAAAAATAACAGGCGGCAAATAAAAACCGCCCTCTCCTGCAAAGAACGCACATGCATTCCTTCAGGAGAGGACGGTAATCCTCCATCACGCCTTCTTCCATTTCCGCATGGTATAGATATAATACGGCACCAGGGGGATCAGGGCGAAAAGCCATGCCGCCGGGTCAGAGAGACAGACGCCTACGAAGCTGGTGTGCCCTGCCACAAGAAGAACAATACCTGCCCTTGCGATCAGCTCAAAAACTCCTCCCAGCATGGGAACGAGCCCGTATCCCAGTCCCTGCAGAGTGTTACGGTATAGAAAGATACTTCCCAGGAAGGGATAGCACCAGAACACTGTACGGAAGTACATGACGGCAACGTCGATCACCTCTGTTTCGGATGGGCTTACAAACATCCACATCATATATTTTCCGGCTGCAAGCACAAGGATCATGGCAAACACACTGTAAACAATGATCATGATCTGCGTACAGTGTACGCCCTGCTTTACTCTGTCCAGCTTTCCGGCTCCGCGGTTCTGTCCTACATAGGTAGCGATGGTCGCGCCGAAGGCGGAAAATACAGTAGCAATAATGTTCTGCAGCTTTCCTGCCGCCGCAAATCCCGCCATATAGATTTCACCGTACACATTAACCGCTCCCTGGACAATGATGGTACCGATGGCGGTAATGGAAAACTGAAGCGCCATTGGGATGCCAAGGGCAAGAAGCCTTCCCCAGGACTGAAAAGATATTCTGAAATCCTCCTTTTTCAGATGAAGGATCGGATATTTTTTTACTATGTAGATGAAGCAGAGCAGCGCGGAAATCCCCTGGGCTATTACTGTAGCGTAGGCGCAGCCGTCCACACCCATTCCGCCATAGATGATAAATACAATATCCAGGACCACATTGATCGCTGCCGATATGATCAGAAAATACAGCGGAGATCTGGAATCGCCCAGCGCCCGGAGAAACGCCGCCAGGGCATTATAGGCGGCTGTAACGATCAGTCCGGCATAAATGATCCCCATATAAGCCGTTACATCCGGCATGATATCATCCGAAAAATTCATCAGTCTGAGGATCGGAACATTAGCTGCCAGAAATCCTGCCGTCATCAGCACAGACAATATAATGGAAAGGTATACGGACATTGCCACATAGTGGCGCATCCTGTCATATTTCTTCGCTCCGAACCACTGGGACACCAGAATAGCAAATCCGCTGCTCATTCCGTTCATCCATCCTGTGACGAAAAACATCAGCGAACCAGTGCTGCCGATGGCAGCCAGAGCCTGCACGCCCAGGAATTTACCGGCCACAATAGAATCCGCCACATTATAAAACTGCTGAAATACATTTCCCAGAAACATGGGAATCATAAACTGTATGATCAGTTTTGACGGTTTTCCCACCGTCATATCATGCATAGTGCCTTTGCTTACTTCTGTACTCCCGCTCATAATCTCCCCTTTTCTGCTGCCACAGACAGCGTTCTGGCAGTCCGTTTCACTTTTTTAATAGATCTGAAATACTGTCCTGTATTCTGATCACCGGATTTATTATACTGTTTTCCTGCCGGTTTTCAAGTAAAATTTTAGGGGATTTCCGGTATAAAATATGTGCATTATAACATCTGTACCAGAGCGTTTGCAGCATTCGTGTACAAAGGCACATTTTGTTTCAAAAAGCTGCTCTTACTGGAAATCAATAATATCCGTCCAACGGCTGAGGAATTCCTTTTCCTCAGGCACGTTTTTCGTAAGCTGGGCAGCAGCGGCGATCGGAAGCCATTTCTGCACATACTGTTTTGCAGTATCGCTTTTTTTGCAGAACAGTTCCAGATACAGATCAGCCAGCTTCTGATCCTTCAGAGCAAACTCCAGATAGGTGATCGCGGCGTCTCCGCTGGCATTTCCCTGAGTAGCATGAGCCCAGTCCACGATCTTCATGGAACCGTCTTCTTTTACAATAACATTGCTGGGATTAAAATCACCGTGGCAGAGCTTTGTGTGATTCGGCATAGCGTCCAGACGGGTCATCAGCTCGTAGCGGGTAGTGGCGTCTAGGCTGTCTTTCAGGCTTGTGATCTTGCGGGCGAATTTGTCCTTCTGCAGAGTAAGGCGGGGAGCCTTCTTTTCATGCATGGAAAGCTGAAGGTCTACAAACTGTTCCATATATGTTTCCAGCTTTCCGGGATTCTCCTGCATCAGTTCTGCCAGAGTTTTTCCTTCCACGAATTCAATAACGATCGCCCATTCTCCGTCAATTTCCGTTACCTCAAGAACCTTCGGAATGTCCAGTCCGCTTTCCTCCACCCGGGCCTGGCAGAGCGCCTCGTTGAATACGTTCGCTTTTCCGTGTTCTTTGGTAAATACCTTGATAATACGGTCTCCATCTCTGTAAACCACTTTATAGGGACGTGTTAAAAAAACTTTTTTATTCTTCAGATTCATGGTAAATACCCTCCCTTTCTCCTTATTTGGACTCTTCTCCGTAATAAGCCTTCAGATAGATTTCCTTCAGCTCAGACATCAGCGGATATCTTGGGTTCGCTCCTGTACACTGATCGTTAAACGCCTGCTCCGTCATCTCGTCCAGAGTCTCCAGGAAATATTTCTCATCTACGCCGTAATCTCTGATCGTTGCCTTGATCTCAATATCCTTTTTCAGCTCCTCCAGTTTCGCAAGAAGCTTTTCAAATACTTCCTGGTCGTCTTTTCCGGTCAATCCTACAAAACGTCCGATCTCAGCGTAGCGGGCCAGTGTGTGCGGGTACTGGTACTGCGGGAATGTTCCCATCTTTGTAGGTACCTCAGCACTATTATATCTCATGACATCAGTCAGCACCAGAGCGTTTGCGATTCCGTGAGGAAGGTGATGGAAAGCACCCAGCTTATGCGCCAGCGAGTGGTTCACGCCAAGGAACGCGTTGGCGAAAGCCATACCTGCCATGCAGGAGGCATTAGCCATATGATCTCTGGCCTCCACATCATTTCCATCCCTGTAAGCCCGGGGGAGGTAATCAAATACAAGCTTAATGGCTTTCAGAGCAAGACTGTCCGTATAGTCGGAAGCCATTACGGATACATAGGCTTCGATGGCGTGAGTCATGACGTCAATACCGGAAGCGCAGGTCAGTCCTTTCGGAGCGCTCATCATATTGTCCGTATCCACGATGGCCATATTAGGCATCAGTTCATAGTCCGCCAGCGGCCACTTAATTCCTGTTTCTTTGTCTGTGATGATCGCAAAAGGCGTTACCTCGGAACCTGTACCGGAGGATGTGGGGATTGCCACAAAATATGCCTTTTTGCCCATCTTCGGGAAAGTGTAGATTCTCTTTCGGATGTCCATGAAATCCATTGCCATGTCGTCAAAGTCCGCGTCCGGATTCTCATAAAGCACCCACATAACCTTTGCCGCGTCCATAGCGGAGCCGCCGCCAAGAGCGATGATGCAGTCCGGTTCAAATGCCCGCATAGCCTCTGCTCCGGCTTTTGCGGAAGCCAGAGAAGGATCCGGCTCCACATCGGAGAAGCAGGTATGAACAATTCCCATCTCATTCAGTTTATCCTCGATCCTCTTTGTATAACCGTTCTTATAAAGGAAGGAGTCTGTTACGATGAAGCAGCGCTTCTTGCCCATTACTGTTCCCAGTTCGTCCAAAGCCACCGGCATGCAGCCTTTCTTAAAGTAAACTTTTTCCGGGGTTCTCATCCAGAGCATATTCTCTCTCCTTTCCGCAACAGTCTTAATATTGATCAGATGTTTTACTCCAACGTTTTCGGAGACAGAATTTCCGCCCCAGGATCCGCAGCCCAGCGTCAAAGACGGAGCCAGCTTGAAGTTATAAAGATCGCCGATACCGCCTTGTGAAGAAGGTGTATTGATCAGGATACGGCAGGTCTTCATAGCAGCCGCATGTTTTGCCATTTTCTCTTTTTCATTTGTATTGATGAACAGAGAGGAAGTATGGCCGTAACCGCCGTCCGCTACAAGCTGTTCCGCTTTCGCCAGCGCCTCGTCAAAAGTCTTTGCCTTATACATGGCAAGTACAGGAGAAAGCTTCTCATGGGCAAACTCTTCATTGATATCCACGGATTCAACCTCGCCGATCAGGATCTTTGTGTTTTCCGGAACCTTCACCCCTGCCATTTCTGCAATGGTAGTTGCCTTCTGTCCCACGATCTTTGCGTTCAGGGCTCCGTTGATAAGGATCGTTTTTCTTACTTTATCCAGCTCGTCTCCCTTCAGGAAGTAGCAGCCTCTGTACTGGAACTCGTCCTTTACCGCCTGGTATACGCTTTCAAGAACTGTCACCGACTGTTCGGACGCGCAGATCATACCATTGTCAAAAGTTTTTGAATGAATGATGGAGTTTACTGCCAGACGGATATCCGCTGTATCATCAATGATAACAGGTGTATTTCCCGCTCCTACTCCCAAAGCCGGTTTGCCGGAGGAGTAAGCTGCTTTTACCATTCCCGGGCCGCCTGTGGCAAGGATAATGTCTGCTTCCTTCATAACAAGATTCGTCAGTTCCAGGCTGGGAACATCGATCCAGCCGATGATTCCTTCCGGCGCTCCTGCTTTCACAGCCGCTTCCAGAACAAGTTTCGCCGCCGCGATAGTACAGCCTTTTGCACGGGGATGAGGACTGATGATGATGGCGTTTCTTGTTTTCAGGGCGATCAGTGTTTTGAAGATTGCCGTAGAAGTAGGGTTGGTTGTAGGAATAACCGCTGCGATCAGTCCGATAGGCTCGGCGATCTTTTTGATTCCGTAAACCGGATCTTCTTCAATGACGCCGCAGGTTTTTGTGTTCTTATAAGCATTGTAAATATACTCGGCAGCATAGTGATTTTTGATCACCTTGTCTTCCACAACGCCCATACCGGTTTCCTCCACAGCCATTTTCGCAAGGGGAATACGGGCCTTGTCCGCAGCGGTAGCGGCGGCTTTGAAAATCTTGTCTACCTGCTCCTGGGTGTAGGAGGCGAAAAGTTTCTGAGCCTCTTTCATCGCAGCCATCTTGGCTTCCAGAGCCTGCGCATTGTCAATTACAGCCGGGATGTTCGTTTCTTTCTTTGCCATTGGGAATCCTCCTGTTCTGTTAAATTATTAACGTTAAATATTTGTCAATCTTTATATTGCCATTATATTTGATTGTTAATTATTTGTCAATATGTACTCAGCAAAAAACATGCACAAAATACACATTATATTTCTATCTTTTCTCAGCATATTGCCTGTCTGATCCGTCAGATTTATTTTTTTGCAGAATCCGGAAACTTATTCATATTCTTCCTTTTTCCCGCATATGATAATGGATAGGCCCCTGAAAAAGCCTGCGGATTTATCCAAAATCTTACATAATCTTTCTTTTTATTTATTATAAGGAGCGTATAGTAATGAACAGTTATATGACAGTCAGAAATAATCAAAGATTTATATACCGTAGAATCGAGGACGAAAAATTCAAATTGAAAAAAAAGGAACAGTTAAAAACCATGCTGGTAGACAGTGAATTCAGCATGAAGGGAAATTGCGCCATCAGCCTGCTTTTGACAAAGCTTGACATCATCAATACGATCCTGCTTATGAAAACCGGACGAAACGTGATCCAGCACAAATCCGGACGGCTGAAGGAATATGAAAGTGTATGCAAAAAACTGGAAAAAAAGGGACTGGATTTTGATTTTCAGGCGGCTGTGGAAAAAATAAACGACCTGATCGGAGTACGGGCGGTCTGCGCCTATGTAGACGACATTTACCATGTGGCCGACCTGCTGGAAAAGCAAAAAGATATCAGGATCCTCAAAAAGAAAGATTATATCCGGGAACCAAAGAAATCCGGCTACCAGAGTCTCCATCTGATCCTGGAGGTTGCCATCACCTTCCAGAACGAAACGCAGTGGATAAAGATCGAACTGCAGCTCCGCACCGCCGCCATGGACTACTGGGCCAGCCTGGACCACCAGCTCCGTTACAAGCGCGGAAGAAAAGAAGCGCAGTTGATAGATGAGGAACTTCAGCAGTGCGCCGCCGTTATCGGCAGTCTTGATCAGAAAATGCTGAAAATACGAAAAAAGATCGATAAAATCTGACAGCTCTTTTTTTCCGGAAAGGCTTCTGCTTCAAAACGGACAGATTTCTCAGGAATCTAAAAAAACGCGTTCTCCTGCCGAACACTTCCAAACGGAGTATTTCTGCATGAGAACGCGTCTCTATTTCAAAAACACTGTATTTATTTCAGCCCGTATTCCGCCGCAAGTTTACGAAATTCCGGCAGAGAATGAACGATCGTCTCATGGGAAACGCAGTATGCGAGTCTTACATAACCCGGGCAGGCAAAGGAACTTCCCGGCACCATGAGAATATTATATTTCTTTCCGGCCTCGCAGAACTCTTTTTCATCAGGCACCGGAGATTTTACGAAAAGGTAAAAGGCTCCTTCCGGTTTAATGCACTGGAAACCGCATTCTTTCAGTCCGTTATACAGCGCCAGACGGTTCCTGTCATAAGCGGCCACATCCACCTCTGCGTCCACGCACCTCTGGATGACCTTCTGCATAAGAGACGGCGCGTTGACGCTTCCCAGTACTCGATTGGCAATGGTGGCTGCAGTGATAACTGTCTCACTGTCCTCCAGCTCATCGGGAATTACCAGGTATCCGATGCGCTCTCCCGGAAGGGACAGAGATTTGCTGTAGGAATATCCCACAACTGTATTTTTGTAGTATTTTGTCAGCCACGGAACTTTTACTCCGTCATAGGCAAGTTCCCGGTAAGGTTCATCGGAGATCAGATAGATCACGCTCTGAAATTCTTTCTGTTTTTTCTCCAGAACGGCTGCAAGAGCTTTGATCGTTTCTTCGGAATACACCACGCCGGTTGGATTGTGAGGCGTATTTACGATCACCGCCCTTGTTTTCGCTGTGATCTTCTCCTCCAGTTCTTTCAGATTCGGCTGGAAAGTTTCTGTGTCAGGAGAAATTTCCACAAGGCGGCCGTCATAATTGCGGACATAAGCCCCGTATTCCAGGAAATACGGCGCGAATACGATCACCTCTTCTCCCGGATTCAGAATCGTTTTCAGAATCACATTCAGTCCGCTTGCCGCCCCTACTGTCATGATCAGATTTTTCGCAGAAAAGGCGGTTCCAAAACGGCGGTTCAGCGACTGGGCGATAGTCTCGCGGACGTCCTCAAATCCCGCGTTGCTCATATAGCCGTGAAGTACTACAGGATCTTCTGTGTTTACAAGATCTATGATCGCCTCCCGCACACAGTCCGGCGCCGGGACACTGGGATTTCCCAGACTGAAATCATAAACCTTATCGGCGCCGTATTTCTGTCTTAAACGATTGCCTTCCTCGAACATCATACGGATTGCCGAGTTATTCTGTACAAATGGTTTCATCTTTTCTGCTATCATAATCTCATGCTCCTATCTTTTTTTCTTTTTTGAATGTCCTAATGCAATCCAGCCTGTAAGCAGCAGCATTACGATTCCTACGATCATCCACGGGATAAAATACGCCATTCCCTTCGGACGGAACATGTCGTAGTATCCTTTCAGATAGATAATGGCCACGATCACCGGAATCACCCACAGCATGTACAGTCTGATACCTGCCGGAAATTTTGCTCCCGATCCGGTATTCGCCTCTTTGATAAAGTTCTTCCATCCCCAGCCCTTCTTTGACGCACAGAAAAGGACAAAAATCACGGAACCAAGGGGAAGGATATTATTAGAGACAATGAAATCCTCCAGGTCCATAATGGTGGTTCCCTCGCCCAGGATCTGGACTCCCGCCCAGGGGCCGAATCCCAGCACTGCCGGCAGTGAAAGGGCGATCACCAGTATAATGTTTACGATAACCGCTTTTTTTCTTTCCCAGCCCCACAGTTCCATTGCAAAAGCCAGGATGTTTTCAAATACCGCGATTACTGTAGACAGCGCCGCAAAAGACATGAACAGGAAGAACAGCGCTCCCCAGATCCTGCCTCCCATCATCTGGTTAAATACGTTGGGCAGAGTAATGAAGATCAGACTCGGGCCTGCTCCAGGTTCTACTCCGAAGGAGAAGCAGGCAGGAATAATGATCATGCCGGCCATCAATGCCACAAAGGTGTCAAGGATCAGGATATGTATGCTTTCTCCTGCAAGGCTCCTGTCTTTTTCCATATAACTTCCGAAAATTTCCATTGCGCCGATACCGATGCTCAGTGTAAAGAACGACTGGGACATGGCTCCGAACACCACATTGCCGATTCCGGCTTTTTTCATATTGTCAAAATTCGGCACAAGATAGAACTTCACGCCCTCCATTGCGCCGTCCAGAGTCAGCGAATGAACCGCCAGGATCACGATCAGCGCCAGAAGGCAGAGCATCATAACTTTTGTGATCCTCTCCACACCCTTCTGAAGTCCCAGCGAACAGATTCCGAAGGACAAAAGGACAGCAACGATCATCCAGACCGTCATTGTTCCGGTAGACTGCTGAAAATCTGTAAAGTACTGCGTTACCTGGCCGGAATCAGCTCCTTCAAGCTTTCCCGCCGCCATAACATAACAATAATACATCATCCAGCCGGCCACCATAGTGTAGAACATCATCAGCATATAATTGCCGATCATGCCCATCCATTTGTATTTATGGAAATTGGCTCCTGCCGGCTCCAGTGTGTCCATAGCCTTAGCCGCGCTCTTACGGCTGGCACGGCCGACTGCAAACTCGCTGACCAGGATCGGCAGTCCCATAACGACAAGGAATACCAGGTAGATCAGCACAAAGGCCGCGCCGCCGTACTGTCCGGTCATATAAGGGAATTTCCACACATTTCCCAGGCCAATGGCGCAGCCTGCCGAAACAAGGATAAATCCAAGTCTCGAACCAAACTTTTCTCTTTCTTTCAATGATTTCCCCTCCTAAAAATTAGTCCTACTAATTATAGCACGCCCGCCTGTAATTGTGAAGAAAAAACGGCGCTGCCGTCAGGCCGCGCCGCTTAAATCAAGAGTGATATATGTAGTTGCTGTACTGGGGATCGTCTATATTGGAGGCGTCTATCCACGCCGGATCCAGAAGGACTGTTTTCTCCGGTTCTTCCGCTTTTTCCCCATCAGTCTCTGTCACCTGGACAGCAGCCATGATCGTCTGATACCCCATATCATACGGATCCTGGGAAACAATTCCCAGCTCTGTACCGTCCCGCAGGGCCTCCTGCTGTTTCGTAGTCGCATCCACTCCGATAAACGCAGGCTGTTCTCCGTCCTTTTCCAGTTCCAGATACAGATCTGATGTATCCGCATTGGTACAGAAAACTCCCGCCACATCCGTATGGGTTTCCATGGCTTCCTCCATGGCGCCTTTCATGTCCTCCACCTGATCCATATAAATAACATCCGCGATCTCTATTTCCGGATACTGGGACAACGCCTTTTCAAAGCCGCTGACACGCTTCTGTGCGCTTTCTGTCTTTTCCTGGGCGGAAAACACAAGCACTTTTCCTTTTTCTCCCAGCGCTTCCGCCATTTTCTCGCCTGCCATCTCTCCTACATATTCATTGTCTGTAGCCCGGAACGCAGTAACAAGCTGATTTTCGCTGACATTGGAGTCAAAAGCGATCACCGGAATCCC
>DWVA01000066.1 GCA_019120475.1 Candidatus Blautia intestinipullorum
GTAAAGGCGTTTTCGGATCAGGAGCAGATACAGAAACTGTCCGGAGGGAACCAGCAAAAAGCATTAGTGGCCAGATGGCTTTTGACAGAGCCGGAAATCCTGATTTTGGATGAACCGACCCGGGGAATTGATGTAGGAGCAAAAGCCGAGATATATTCGTTGATTTCTGAACTGGCATCAGCGGGAAAAGCTATTATTATGATTTCTTCAGAGCTTCCGGAAATCCTGGGAATGAGCGACCGGATTATTGTCATGCATGAGGGGCGCGTGACAGGAACTTTGACAGCAGAAGAATGCACACAGGAAATCATCATGAAATATGCAACAGGCAACGGGGAAGAGGAAAGGATGTGAGACGCTGATGAAGACGAAAAGACTGAATGTAAGAAATATATTTGATAAATATTCCATATATCTTGTCCTGTTGATCATGCTGATTTTTATGGGGATTATATCAGATGATTTTTTTACAACAACAAACTTTATTAATGTTCTGGTAGCAGAAGCTGGACGCGGACTCCTTGTATTGGGAGAGTGCTATGTAATTATTTCGAAAGGAATTGACCTGTCGGTTGGTTCAATAGTGGCACTTTCTTCGGTTACATCTGCTTCTATTGTACAGGATATTACATATGACAGCAGAATACTTCAATGGATGCCGGAAATAAATCCTATATTGGGAGCAGCGCTTGCGGTTGTGGTAGGAGTTGTAATAGGTCTGCTTTTTGGATTATTCAACGGCTTGTTGGTAGCATATACGAAGACTCCACCTTTCATCGCAACTTTAGGAAGCATGGTTATTGCAGCTGGACTGGCACTTATGTATACGGATTCTTTCCCAGTATCCATGCTGAGTTCGGAATTTAAGAATATCGGACAGGGAAAGGTGGGGGTGATTCCGTATGTTGTCATTGTTTTTATTGTAATTGCTGTTATTGCCTGGGTGATATTAAACAAAACCCGTTTTGGCAAATCGATTTATGCTATAGGTGGAAATGAAAGTGCAGCACAGTATGCGGGAATCAATGTTAAAAAGAATACCTGCCTGATTTATATATGGTCTGGAGTTCTTGCCGGACTGGCCGGAGTTCTGATTACGGCACGATCCGGATCAGGAATTGCGACGCTTGGCGACGGATATGAGTTGGATGCGATTGCGGCTGCTACTGTAGGAGGAGTCAGCCAGACCGGAGGCGTAGGTACAATCGGCGGGGCTGTAGTCGGTATATTTATTCTTGGGGTACTGAATAATGGACTTCTACTTCTGGGAGTATCACCATACCTGCAGCAGGTTATTAAAGGACTGATCATAATTGGCGCAGTGGTTGTAGATATGCGGAAGGCAATGAAAAATAATTAGGAGAAGGTGTAAAAATGCAGAAAGTAAAAATCGGATTCTTGCCCTTATATGTAGAACTGTATGATCTTACTTGTCCTGAAATGAGACCTAAGATTGAAAAATTCAACAATGAGGTGATAGAAAAATTAAAGGAATATGCGGACGTATATGCGGTGCCGATATGTAGACTTGAAGCCGAATTTAAAGAGGCAGTCAGATTATTTGAAGAAAAAGATGTTGATGCTGTAGTGACAATGCATCTTGACTATTCACCATCCCTTGAATCAGCACCGGCGCTTGCTGCGGTGGAAGTTCCGATCATTATTCTGGATACAACCTGTCAATATGACTTTGGACCAGGGCAGTCCGTGGATGAGATTATGTATAATCATGGTATTCACGGCGTTCAGGATATGTGTAATCTGCTCAAAAGAAACGGCAAAACTTATTTTGTAGAAGCCGGACACTGGCAGCATTCGGATGTAATTGAACGGGTAATCAGCCGGACCAGAGCGGCAGCGCTGGCCAAGGCTCTCCGTAACGCGAGAGTGGGAATAGCAGGAGAACCATTTAAAGGTATGGGAGACTTTGCGGTACCATATTCTGAGATGTATTCAGAAATCGGAATAAAAACGATACCATATGATTTTGAATGGGCCGAACATCAGATACAAGAGATAACGAAAGAAGAAATTGAGAGCGATATACAGAAATGCAGAGAGCTGTTTCGAATTAAAGATATTTCAAGGGAAGTGTGGGAGAGATCTGAAAAGATCAATCTTACAATCCGAAAATGGATAGAACGAGAGAACCTCGATGCATGTACGATCAATTTCCTTGCTACTGAAAACCAGCCGGGGCTGCCTGTGATGCCATTTTTAGAGATAAGCAGGCTTATGGCAGCGGGAGTGGGATATGCGGGGGAAGGCGATGTACTTACCGCGGCGCTTGTAGGAGCCCTTCTGAAAGTATATCCGGAGACAACCTTTACAGAAATGTTTTGTCCGGACTGGAAAGGCAACAGTATACTTGTAAGCCATATGGGGGAGATAAATACAGTACTTACTGCTGAAAAGCCAGTTTTAGTAGAAAAAGATTTTCCATTTACAAGCGCAGAGAACCCTGTTACAGCATATGGTTGTTTAAAACCTGGAAATGCGGTACTGGTCGATCTTGCACCTTTCGGAGATGGAAAATATACTTTGATTCTATCAGAGGTTGAGATGCTGGCAGTAGATGGAAAAGATAACCTGGAACTCAGTGTGCACGGTTGGTTCAGACCGAAGAACTGTGATATATCTCGATTCCTTGAACAGTATTCTGTGCAGGGCGGAACGCACCATTTGGCATTGGTGTATGCTGATGCAGAAGCAGAACTTGAGACGTTTGGCAGGATTATGGGATTTGGAGTAGCCGTCATATAGAAGGAGGGTATACATGAGCGTGTTAGATGAATTGAGAAAGGAAAATCCTCATCTGGAAATTTATGATATATATGGAGAAGAATTTAGAAGATTCGGGAGGATCAGTGATCTGGATTGCTCTGAAATGATTGAATACATGGAAAAAGAAACAGAAATTCCGAAAGTGGGCCACCATTATATCCTGGATGACGAAAATATGCATGGGTTCTCCCTATATCAGACAGCAAGAAACGAAAATTATGGACTGGTAGATGTTGAATTAGGATATTGCAACGGGCATAGCAGTTTTTTGAACGGACT
>DWVA01000067.1 GCA_019120475.1 Candidatus Blautia intestinipullorum
ACCCATACAAAATTTTTTCTGAAATTCTGCAATGCTCTGGGGTGGGTCAATCCCCTCGTATGGGCGGCGGTAAAGAAGGCGGAGGCCGATCTGGAACTAGCCTGTGATGAGATCGTACTGAAAAACGCAGACGGCGCTGAACGCAGGAGATATGCGGAACTTTTGCTGTCAACAGCAGGGGAATCCAGAGGTTACACTACCTGCCTGTCCGCATCTGCGAAGACGCTCCGGTATCGTCTGAAAGAAACACAGACAGCAAGAAAGAGAAGAGCCGGATTCATCCTTTTATTTACAGTCATGTTTGTCAGTTCTCTCGCTGTGGGAAAGATCGCGATTGCCACGGAGAGGGGAACCACAGGAGAGATCACGGGTCTGAACATGACGGATCTTACGGAAGCGTCTGCCGGTTTTGGAAGAGGCAGTGAAGAATCCTGTGAGATCAGGGATGTGAAGAGTCTCTCATCTTATCTGTCCGGACTGCAAATGGAAACAGTTCTCTCTTCCTATGGAACAGGAAACAGTCCGCTGGAAGGCGAAAATACTCTGTATGGAAAAATGGGAACCGCAGGCGAGATATTCTATATTCACGACGATTACCTGGAAATATATGATTCCGGTTGCGCCGGTCAGACGGTACAGTATCATTTCGTGGAGCCGTTGGATTGGGAATATGTACGGGCGCTGTGTGAAATGGAGGGATAAAATGCAGTACATAAGTCATTATGAATCCCCGCTGGGGAATATACTACTGGCAGCTGACGAAGCCGGCCTTACCGGACTATGGTTTGAGGACCAGAAATATTATGCCGCAGATCTGGACAAAGAACATGAAGAAAAAGAAATTCCTTTATTTGAAACCGCTAAGCAGTGGCTTGACATCTACTTTTCAGGAAAAGAACCGGATTTCTCTGTGCCGCTGCATTTTATCGGAACTGATTTTCAGAAAGAGGTGTGGGAAATCCTCTGTACAATCCCTTATGGACAGACTATGACATACGGCGGGATCGCAGAACGGATTGCCGCGTCAAGGGGCGTTTCCCGTATGTCCGCCCAGGCTGTGGGAGGAGCGGTAGGACATAACAAAATTTCAATCATAGTTCCCTGTCACCGTGTCGTCGGGACGAACGGGAGTCTTACCGGGTATGCGGGCGGTATTGAGAGAAAAATGAAACTGCTGTCGCTGGAGAAGGCGGATACAGAGCATTTCTTCCTCCCGAAGAAGGGCACGGCTCTGTAAAATATTTAAGAGAAAAGGGAAAAAACATGGACAGAAAAAAAGTACAGTCTTACCTGAAAAATAAAAATATACATCTGATTACAGAAGCAGACGACAGGACGATCGCAGAAATCGTCCGGACAAATCTGGAGAAATATCATCTGGACATTCCGGGTACAGCCTATTTCGATCCGGAACTTGATCATCTGAGCGAATACTATGACAGAAACCCGGAACAAAGGGCATACTTTATCCTTACAGATGAGACCGGTGAAGTGATCAGCGGAGCAGGGTTTGCGGAATTTCCCGGTTTTGAACAATGCGTGGAGATTCAGAAGCTTTATGTGGCGGATGAATGGAAAGGAAGAGGATACGGAAAACTGCTGCTCAAGACCGTAGAGGAATGCGCCCGGGAAGCAGGATTTAAAAGTCTCTACCTGGAAACCCATTCCAACCTGAAGACGGCTATGCATATGTATGAAAAATATGGATTTCAACTGATAGAGAGACCGGAAACTGTGGTGCACAGTACCATGGACCGGTTCTATATGAAAGAGATTTGAAAGAACAGAAGCGAAAATATCCGGCAATGAAGCCAGTTTGAAAAAAGAGAACTTCCCAGAACGCTTCATCCGGAAATGCCCTGCGTGGTGTATCGGGGCAGATGGACATAATTTTACGGGGAGGGTGAAGCAATATGAATCTGGATCTGCTTTTTCTGTCTAGTGAACAGGAAAATATATATACAATTTTTTCAATAGATAAGCAGGCAGTTGTGTGATATACTGAGGTTGACTAAAAGATGCTCTGGATTTGACGGGAGGCAGATGCCATGCCATTATTTGACAACGAAAACCGGATTTTACAGATTGAAACAGAAAAAGAAGAGATTTTTCAATATTTGAAAAACCCGCTGATCAGTCAGCCGTTTACAGAGGACTTTGCCAGAAGGTTCTCATGGAGTACGAACGCAATTGAAGGAAATACTCTGTCACTGGAAGAAACGATTGCAGTGATCGATTACGATGAGGTAAGGTCGAATCATACCTATTCCGAGTATACAGATGCGAAAAATGCTTACCATGCAATTCGGAAAATGCTGATCCCATTTGAGAAAAAAAACATTGAGGAAGATTGGATCAGGCAGGCGAACGGTTATATCAGACATATGCAGGGCGAGTATAGAGACAGGACAGTTTATATTGGAAACCTGTCGGAAGCCATATACTACCCGCCGGACCCGCAGGATGTTCCACAACTTATGAAAAGATGGGTCAGAGAAGCCAATATAGAAGCAGCCACAGTGAAAGAGCTTTTTGAAAAAATCGCGGCCAGTCATGTCAGGTTCGAGCGCATCCATCCTTTTTCAGATGGAAACGGCAGGACCGGACGGATGATCGTGAATCAGCAGCTGATCAACAGTGGTTTTCTGCCTGTCTCAATCCCGCCCACCGGAAAGTACAGAGAAGCATTCAGAAGGTATGACAAAAGTGAAGACCTCTCAGAAATGGTTTATGTCTTGTTAAAAAGCGAACTGGATTCTTTTGACAGAGTCCGCAGCCTGGCACAGAAATTTGCCCTGGACCGGGAAAAACAGAAATCGGAGACAATTTCGTAGTATTATTGCGGGATGTGAAACATGCAAAAAGAGACAGGCGGCATCCGCCGTGTGGCGGAAAACAAAAAAGAATATCTGGACCTGCTTCTTCTGGCCGATGAGCAGGAAGACATGATCGACCGTTACCTGGAACGGGGAACGATGTACATCCTCGAGGATAACGGAGTGAAAGCGGAGTGCGTGGTAACAGATGAAAGAGACGGAATCCTGGAGATCAAAAATCTGGCTGTGGCGCCGGAATGCCAGCGGCGGGGATACGGAAGACAGATGATCCGCTTTCTGGAGGAAATATACCGGGGAAGATATGAGATCCTGCAGGTGGGGACAGGGGACAGTCCGCTGACTGTTCCGTTCTATGAAGCCTGCGGCTTTGTGCGATCCCATACCATCCCCGGTTTCTTTACAGAGCACTATGACCATCCGATCTTTGAAGGCGGCACACTCCTGACAGACATGATATACCTGCAAAAGAAACTATAAAATATCAGATTAGGTCAGTTTACAAGGAACTACACGCAGACCATGAAACGGGCTGCGGTGCTTTATGCGTCCTGTTTTCGGAGAACGGCGGCAGGTATATGAAAGCCTCGTCCCTTGTCCTACGCTCCGATTTGTGGACAAAATGTCCCGAAGTTGTGGCCACATTCCCGGAAAAGTAGCAGGACAGTGGGCAACTGTCAAGGCTGAAATGGACGGGTTTGCACCCGGCCTTGACCGTTGACTGGCTCGGATGACTTTGCTATTTTTATCGAATTGCATATTTGTAAATTGCATTGATATGTACTTGGAGTGTATTTACGATTGGAACATTAACATCTTCGGGCTTTATGGCAAGTGGCAGCTCCGTACAGCCGAGAATGAGTGCATCTACATTTTCTTTTTCAATATATTTATTTGCTAGTGCAATCATTTTCTCTTTATCGCTTGGAATTACTATGCCATTCTCTAAATTGGGGTATATCAGTTTCCCTAATAGAGATATTTCTGCGTTAGATGGGATAACCGCTTTTATCCCGTTTGCTGTTAATGCTTTTTCGTAAAGACCGCTACGCAAAGTTGATTCTGTGCCAAAGATAAGTGCCTTTTTGAAACGAAGCCGCTTAAGTTCCTTAATGGTTTCCTCCACAATGCTAATTACAGGTAGCGGGAAATTATTGCATATTCTATCCCACACAATATGTTCTGTATTTGCAGTAATAGCAGCAATCTCTGCACCAGCCGCTTTCAAATTAGTGAGGCTGGAAAGTAAATATTCTCCTAAAACTGAATAGTCGCCATTTTCGAGCGCCACATCATGTTTAAGCATATTTACACTATCAATCACAATTTCTGGATATACGCTGTTATTTTGCTCATTCAAACTTTTTTGTATAATTCCCAAATAATACTCTATTGTTGAAGCGGGGCCAATCCCTCCGACAAGTCCTATTTTCTTCATTTAGTTACCCCTTGTACACTGACGCTGACATTGTATAGATCATTTGTTCTCAAAATTGGAATGGGCGGAAAGCCATTTTAGGACTTCCCCCTCGATAATTTGGGAGCTATCACGCTATAATCTTGTAATCTGCATTTTCAAGTGCTGTTATCGCCTTTTCATAATTTTCCTTTTTTATTAGAAGATAGTCCGTATTATAAGTGGATACCACAAAGATTGAAATATTATTATCTGCTAAAATAGCTGCAATTTTAGATAGTATTCCAATTAACGAAAATTCCAAAACACCTTGAATGCGAAGTGCCTTCCAGCCATCATCACGTTGAATTACATTGGATGGGATCTCGCTTGTGATACAAACAAGTGACTTCTCTTCGTCAGTCTTTCCGATAAAACTATACTCGGAATCCAAATTTACAAGTGAATAATCTTCTACCTGACATACTGAAAATTCTTGATGAATTTTTTTAATTTCCATAATATTCTCCTCCAAATTTTGATTTGCTGTTCTTTTATTTTCTACCTCGCTGTGGCTTTGGATTTTTCAGTAAATCCGATTTCTGTGCAATC
>DWVA01000068.1 GCA_019120475.1 Candidatus Blautia intestinipullorum
ATCATTGTACTACTTTTCGTACAAAAAGGGAAGGGTGAATCTCAGCATTCTTAAGGAGGTTTCTTTATAATGTCTGTTTTTTTACAATGAATTTGCGAATTGCAGATTGCGGTTTTTTTGCCGACAGAGTATACTGTAACAGAAAATGACGAAAAGGAACGAAAAAATTATGAGAAGAATAATACTTGCTTCCGCTTCTCCAAGACGGAGAGAGCTTTTGGAGCAGGCCGGAGCAGCTTTTGAGGTACGCCCCGGGAACGGGGAGGAAGTGATCCCCAGCCAGGATCCGGAAACGGTTGTAAAAGAACTGTCCCGGCAGAAAGCGCTTCAGGCAGTCTGTCCGGCGGACGAGGGAACGGTGATCCTGGGAGCGGACACGATCGTTGCCTTTGCGGGAAAAATACTCGGCAAGCCCAGAGACAGGGAAGATGCGGAAAAAACTTTGAACATGCTCCAGGGGAATACGCACCAGGTATATACAGGGGTGACGATTCTGGAAAAAAGAGAAGGAGAATGGAAGGAAACTACATTTGCGGAATGTACGGACGTAACCTTCTATCCGGTATCCGAGGAGGAGATCAAAAGCTATGTAAAGACAGGAGAACCGATGGATAAGGCCGGAAGCTACGGTATCCAGGGAAAGTTCGGCATTTATGTAAAAGCTATCCGGGGAGAATACTCCAATGTGGTGGGGCTTCCTGTGGGGAGACTTTTTTATGAGGCAAAAAAACTGGGAATAGAACTGAGAACAAAACTGGAGGATGAAAATGATCAGGGCATTCATATTTGATCTTGACGGAACGCTGGCGAATACACTGGAATCTATGGCATATGTGGCAAACGGGATTATGAGAGAGTTTGGACTTTCAGAACTTCCTGCAGACAACTTCCGGTATTACAGCGGAGAGGGAGCGGAAATGCTGGTCCGCCGCTGTCTGAAGGACGCCGGAGATCCGGATCTTACTCATTTCGAGGAAGCGAGACGTCTGTACAGGGAAAAATTCGACGAGGATCCTTTATATAAAGTGACCCCTTATGATGGGATTCCGGAAACTTTAAGAGAATTGAAAAAGAGGGGGCTGCATCTGGCAGTCTGTTCTAATAAACCTCATGAAGCGGCGGTAAAGGTGATCCAAAAGCTTTTCGGCGATGAACTGGATCTTGTCATCGGACAGAGCGACAGGATCCGAAGAAAACCGGCGCCGGACGCTCCTCTGAAGGCAGCAGAGATTTTTGGAGTCCTGCCGGAGGAATGTATGTATGTAGGCGATACAAAAACGGACATGGAAACAGGAAAAGCTGCAGGAATGTATACGATAGGCGCGCTGTGGGGATTCCGCGACAGGCAGGAACTGGAGAGCAGCGGAGCGGACAGAGTGGCGGAAACACCTGCAGAATTACTGCAGATTTATGAGGAGTATGAATATGATAAAATTAGTGGCAAGTGATCTGGACGGGACGCTGCTTCTGAACGGAGCGCAGTCTCTCCCGGAAGAATTATTTCCGTTGATCAGAGAGTTAAAAGAAAATAAAATCCTTTTTGTGGCCGCCAGCGGCCGTCAGTATCCGAATATGAGACGCCTGTTCGCGCCTGTTTTGGATGATATGGCGTTTATCTGTGAAAACGGGGCCATGGCGGTACAGAATGAAAAAGTACTTTATCAGGATCGGTGTGATCCGGCGCTGACAAGGGAGATCGCGGAGGCCATCTATGAAACGGAAGGAGCAGAATTTTCCTGCGCTACAAAAGATTTCTACTACATTATGCCAAAGACGCAGCATTTTCTGGAACTGATGACAGAGGTGGTAAAAACAGATTCCAGGGTGATCGACAGCTTTGATAAAATCACGGAGCCGTGTATGAAGCTTGCTGTATATGAAAAGGACGGAGTTCAGGAGGAGTCCATCCGGTACTGGCAGGAGCGCTTTTCCGGCAGGTGCACAGTTGTGACTTCCGGTTTTGCCTGGGTGGATTTTATTCCGCTGGGAACAAATAAGGCAAGAGGACTTGAGGTATACCAGAAACGTCTGGGAATCCTGCCGGAAGAATGTGTGGTTTTCGGAGATGAATACAACGATATAGAAATGCTGAAGGCAACTCCCTACAGTTTCGCAATGGAACACGCGAAGCCCGGAGTAAAAAAAGCCGCGTCCTATACGACGAAGCGTGTAGAGACGGTGCTGGAAGAACTGATCAGAACAAAGGGAAATATAGAGGAGGCGATGAAACGTGTACAGTAAAGAGTGCATACAGGTGTTTTTAAAGGAACAGAGCCGTCTGTTTGACGAGTCGGTAGCAGAGACTCCTGAAGAAGCAGAGGAATTTCTGGAGGAATGCATGGCGGCGGAGGTCCGTTCTCTGAAGGAGGTCCGCAGATATCTTGACGAGTCAGGCGCAGATGTGGAAGGACTGTCTGACCGGGAACTGGAAGAATCAGCGGAAGTCTTTGCGCTTCCATCAGGAGGCTACCTGATCGTGGAAGGCTGAAAAAGCGGAAAAACTGGAAGGAAAATAGAAATTACATAGGCAGTGCCTCCTGTGATATAATGAGGATACCTAAAAAGGGGTCCGGAACAGGATCTTTATCCTGAAAAAGTATAGAATTACAGGTGAATGCAGGGGAGCTGCAGAAGCCGAAAAGGAGGATGACTTATGAGGGAAAAAAGAATTACAGCAGTTATTTTGTCAGTTTTTATGGTATTATCCCTGCTTCCTTCCACTGTTTTTGCTGCAGCATCGTCTGCTGCTCTGGAGGGGCAACTGAAAATCAGCGGAACAGCAGCAGTGGGAAGTACCCTGAAAGCTGATCTGAAAGAGGTAAAGCCTCAGGGACTGTCCGAGGACAGCATAAGTTATTTATGGTCCCGGAAGACAGACGGCGATGAGGAAATGAAGGAACTCAGCAAAGAAAAAAGCTACACAGTGGCTCAGGAGGATCTGGGTGCTAAGATCGTTCTTACGATCACCGGACTGGAAGACAAAGGGATCACAGGATCTTTGAAGGCGTCTACCGGATATGTGGTGACTGCAGAAGAGGCTGCCGCCCAGAATGCCCAGGGCTCTGAGGCTGCCGGCACAGACCAGGCCGCAGATCAGACGGAAGCGGCGGATTCAGGAGAAGAAGCATCCGGAGAAACGGCAGAAGAGCCTTCCCTGAACGATGAAAGCGAAGAAGCGGCGGAGGAACCTTCGGAAGAGGTTCCGGAAGGAGAAATGTCTGAAGAGGATCCGGCGGAAAGCGCACCGGAGGACATGACGGAAGAAAATGAAGAATATACAGAGGATCCTGCAGTACAGGAGGAATCCCAGAATGAGGAAAACGGGGAGTATGACCAGGAATCAGAGGAAGCCGGAACAGAAGAGGTAGATGGAATCCCTCCGGCTACAGAGGACGGAACCTATTACGAGGAAACTTCAGATGCTGCTGCGGAAACAGCAGACAGCGCCAATGAAAATGAAGTGATCCTGTCAGAAGGGCTTACAGAAGAAGCCGGGACGGAAGCAGTAGGAGACATACCTGCGGCGGAAGAAGATGAAATCCAGACAGAAGAAGACAGCAGCAGCGAAACGGAAAATACAGGAAACGAAGATCCGGATGTATCTTATCAGGCGGAAGTTTCCACAGAGGACGGTTCCGGCATCCTGGACTTCGGAACTGTTGCTTCAGGAGAAGAGGAAGACAATGAAGGACAGTATGTGACGGTGAAGAACACAGGAACAGGAACGCTGCACTTCACAGAAATCAGTCCGGAGCATTTTGTAGTCCAGGATATCAGCGATCCTCTGGAACCGGGAGAAACCGTGGAACTGTGGATCGGCCCGAGAGCGGGAACAGGGTCCGGTACTTATGAAGACACTATCACATATGCAAGTGAAGAGGGAGCAGAAGCCTCCTTTATCGCGAAGATGACTGTGAAGGAGGAAAGCCCCAAGGCCGCTGTAGAAGCAGACAAGGAAGCTCTGGAATTTACAGGAGCAGAGGAGCAGACGATAACAATAACAAATTCCGGGACGCAGGCAGTGACAATCGAAACATCTACAGTAGCGGGAACAGTGTCGGTAGCGCCTTCGGATCCGGTGACTGTAGAGGCGGGGTCGTCCTTTACATTTACAGTAAAACCGGAAACGGAAAACCTGGAAGCCGGGAAATCCTATGACGATACGATCAGCTTTTCAAATGTGTCGGACGGCAGCCAGCTCCTCTCTGTTTCTGTAAAGACAACATTGCCGGAGGCAACGGCGACACCTACTCCGGAACCGGAAAAAACAAGTCAGATCGAAGCGGATGTTTCGGAACTGGATTTTGGTACGGCAGTGGAAGGCTATGCGGAGGCTCCGGCAGAGAAATCTGTGACAGTGACCAATACTGGAACCGGAGATGCCGAGCTGAGCTGGTCTGTAAACGGAAAAGAGGAAGCCCAGTATTTTGACGCATCCCTTGCAGATGACAAGGTAAGCGCCCAGGGCGGATCTGTTTCCTTTACTGTCAGACCGAAGAAAGGTCTGGCGGCAGGCAGTTATGAAGAAACTTTTGTGATTACAGACAAAGGAACAGGAACTGAAATACAGATCACTGCGGGATTTGCAGTGGAGCAAAGCACGCATAGTCTTTCCGTATCTCCGGATACACTGGAATTTTCCAGTACCAAAGAGGGATATGGCGAGGTAGAGGCGCAGCAGTTTACTGTTACCAATAACGGAAATCAGACGGAAACTCTGACGCAGCCTTCCGCGGAAAACTTTGAGGTCAGCGGATCGGGATCGGCAGATCTTGTACTGCAGCCAGGAGAATCGGTAAGCTTTACCATCCGTCCGAAAACAGGATTGGCGGCGGGCAGCTATGAGGAAAGCGTAAAGATCGCTTCCGGACAGGCTGAAGCAAATGTTGGGGTAAAATTCCAGGTGATCAAAGGAACGGCGACAGTTACCAAGATCCAGCAGCCGTCAGCAGTGACAGGAATTGTAAACGGAACGAAAAAAGACGCGCAGTCATTGAAGCTTCCGTCAACAGTGGTGATAGAAACCACCGCGGGAAATATGAAAGCCTCAGTTGCATGGGATGTAGAAAACTGCAGCTACGATCCATCCAGCACAGAGGCGCAGAATTTCCGTATCCGGGGAGCGGTTTCTCTTCCGGACGGTGTGGATAACAATAACCAACTGACGCTTTTGGCGTATATTCAGGTAAGTGTAAATGCATATTCTCCGAAAAAAGCTTCTGCGGATGATAATTATATATCCGGAATCGAGTATAACGGAGTGTATACGACGCAGTCCAGAATCTCCTTTACCGCAGTAGGCGCGGGCATGGATAATACCTCTCCAAGAAAAGGAGATACACGTTATATACCTTTGAACTGGACGGTAATCAATACAAACACTTGGACGGAGGCGCCGTATACAGGCTCTTTCGGAATGGCAAAGAGCGGAAGCTACACATTGAAGGTGGCTTTTAAACTTCAGCAGTATAACGGCAGTGCCTGGACAAATGCAGAGGGATCTGATACGAAACAGGTTCCGTTCCGTATATCAAAAGCGAAGGTAACGGCTCCCGGTCTGGATCTGACTCCGGCGGCAAACCGCAGAAATGCTGTAAAAACAGGAGACAGCACGCCGATCCTGCCGTTTGTGATCATTCTTATTGCAGCGGTTGTGGTAATTGGAGGGATTCTTGTTTACCGGAACAGGAAAAAATAAAAAAATGCTTCAAATTATTAGCACTCATTTCAAATGAGTGCTAATTTTTTCTTGACTTTTTATAAAAAGGGTATTACTATATAAAACAGAAATTGATCAATATAAAGGAGAGTGGATGACATGCCTGCAAAACACGGTAATTTGTCGATTAATAGTGAAAACATATTTCCAATTATAAAAAAATGGCTTTATTCAGATCATGATATTTTTGCCAGAGAAATGATTTCCAATGGCTGCGACGCCATTACAAAGCTGAAAAAACTTGAAGTTATGGGAGAGTATACTTTCCCGGAAAATTATAAACCGGAAATCCATGTAGTCGTAAATTCCGAAGAAAAAACTCTGAAATTTATTGATAACGGTATCGGAATGACGGCGGACGAGGTAGAGGAGTATATTACGCAGATCGCTTTTTCCGGAGCTACAGAATTTTTGGAGAAATATAAGGACAAAACAACAGATGATCAGATGATCGGCCACTTTGGATTAGGCTTTTATTCTGCATTTATGGTTGCTGATGAAGTGCATATTGATACTCTTTCCTATAAAGAGGGAGCTGTTCCGGTGCATTGGACCTGTGACGGCGGAACGGAATATGACATTTCAGACGGAAACAAGAATACAGTGGGAACGGAGATCACACTGTTTTTAAATGACGAAAGTCTGGAATTCTGTAATGAGTACCGTATGCGTGAAGTGATCGAGAAATACTGTTCCTTTATGCCGGTGAATATTTATCTCTCAAAGGAAAACGCAGAACAGGAATATGAAACGATCGACGAGTCCGAACTTCGGGAGGACGATGTTGTTGTAGAACATATTCATGAAGATGCGAAGACAGAGGAGAAAGAGAACGAAAACGGAGAGAAGGAGATCGTGGAAGTATCTCCGGCCCGTGACAGAGTAAAGATCAATAAACGTCCGGTATCTCTCAGTGATCCTCATCCGCTGTGGATGAAGCATCCCAATGAATGCACCGAGGATGAATATAAAGAATTCTACAGGAAAGTTTTTATGGATTACAGAGAGCCGCTGTTCTGGATCCATCTGAATATGGACTATCCGTTCAACCTTAAAGGAATTCTTTATTTCCCAAAGATCAATACAGAGTATGATTCCATAGAGGGAACGATCAAACTGTATAACAATCAGGTGTTTATCGCCGATAATATCAAAGAGGTGATCCCGGAATTCCTTCTTCTCCTGAAGGGCGTCATCGACTGTCCGGATCTGCCGCTGAACGTGTCCAGAAGCGCGCTGCAGAATGATGGATTTGTACAGAAGATAGCGGAGTATATTTCCAAGAAGGTAGCGGACAAGCTGACAGGAATGTGCAAGACTGACCGTGAAGCTTATGAAAAATACTGGGATGATATCAGTCCGTTTATTAAATACGGATGTATAAAGGACAGTAAATTTGCTGAAAAACTTCATGATTATATTCTGTTTAAAGACCTGGATGACAAATACCTGACTCTGAAGGACTGCATAGAAGCAAACAAACCTCAGAAAGAGGAGGGAGACGGGGAAAAACCGGAGGAGAAAAAAGAGGAGACTGCTGAGAAGACGGAGGAAGATAAGGATTCCGCCAAGAAAGAACCGGAAAAAACAACAATTTTTTATGTGACAGATCCGGTGCAGCAGAGCCAGTATATCAACATGTTCAAAGAGGCTGGAAAAGACGCTGTGATCCTTTCGCACAATATTGACGCTCCCTTTATCTCACATCTGGAACAGAAAGATCAGACGATTCAGTTCAAGAGGATCGATGCTGATCTGACGGAAGAATTGAAAGGCGAGGGAACGGCAGATGAAGAGACTGCAAAAGCGCTGACAGAGCTTTTCAGAAAAAGCCTGAATAAAGAGAAACTGGAAGTAAAAGTGGAAAATCTGAAAAACGACGGTGTTTCCGCGATGATGATGCTTTCTGAGGAAAGCCGCCGTATGCAG
>DWVA01000069.1 GCA_019120475.1 Candidatus Blautia intestinipullorum
TATAATATAAAAAAGTTAAAATGTCAATAGATTATTGAATAAAGAAGAAAAAGTCAGATATAGAAAAAACAGGTAGAAATTTTTTTCCTGTAATACCGTAGAATATTACCGGATTACAAAAGGATTTCAACTTGACAGAAAAAATCTCTGATAGTATGATTTTTTTAAATGGGAAATTTTCTGAAAGAGAGGAACAACAGATGGCAAATGACCATGGAGAACAGATAAGAATCGTACAGGAAACAGTAGCGGGCAAGGAAATCACTTTTGCCCATGTAATGGGCGGTCCGGCTCCGATCATATACCAGAAGCTGGGGCTGAATCCGCAGTTGGATTATCGTTCCTCAGCTATCGGCATTATGAATATGACGCCTCCGGAATCGGCAGTTATCGCGTCTGATATTGCGGTAAAGAGCGGAAATGTCTACCTCGGATTTGCAGACCGTTTTACCGGAACACTGATCATTACCGGAGAAATCTCGGACGTCACCTCGGCTCTTACAGAGATCGTCAACTATTTCCGGGATTCGCTGGGATATGTTGTCTGCAATATCACGAAAAGGTAGGAAGTGGGTCTATGGCTCGAATGACAAAGGAGGAGCTTCTGGAAAAGCTGTTCCATGATGACTATGAACATCTGAAAGGGAAAAAGCTGCGGATGACCCGTGTCCGCGTGCCGGGGAAAGAGGTATGTCTGGCTCATGTGATAACGCCTTCAGATACCAGTATCTACCATAATCTGGCTCTTCATATTGGCGTTCACGAAGGGGAAGACCACAGCGGGGAATCAATCGGACTTATCCGTTTTACGCCCTGGGAATCAGTTGTAGTGGCCGCAGACGTAGCTGTGAAAAGCGCTCATGTGGAGATTGGATTTATGGATCGGTTTTGTGGATCACTGATCCTCACCGGCGGACTGGCTGAAGTTCAGACTGCGGTGGAGGAAGTGGTGCGTTTTTTTAGGGAAGTGCTGGGATTTCATACCTGTGAAATTCATAAAAGCTAAGAAACAGTATGCACCCTGTACAGGAGAATGTGGTGCAGTAAAGTAGGGTGACAATGTGAAAAAATTATTTTTAATGGGCAGAAGCGAAGCGGGAAAAACTTCTCTGACACAGGCGCTGAAAGGGGAAGAGCTTCACTATGTAAAAACGCAATATACTACCACAGAAGACGATACGATCGACTCTCCGGGAGAGTATGCGGAATCTAAGCGGTTCAGCGTGGGACTGGCCTGCTTTTCTTTTGAGGCCGATGTGGTTGCTATTGTGCAGGCGGCGGATGAACCGTTCAATCTGTTCGGGGATAGCAGCCGTTGTTTTATTCAGCGGCCGCTGATCGGGATCATTACCAAGACGGATTCTCCGTATGCCAATATCCCCATGGTAAGACAATGGCTGATCAATGCGGGATGTGAGCGTATTTTTCTTGTCAATAATGTGACAAGGGAAGGGATTGACGAGCTTCTGGATTATCTGAAAGAAGATTTACCGAAGCTCACTTTGGAACAGGCGAAATTTAAACAGGAACTTGGACTGAACGAATGGGATCCGCTGCCGGATGGGGTGAAGTACCCGGCAGAGAGCGGAAACTGAACAATCCTGAAATAAAATAAAAAATACAGATTTAGGTATACAGATATAAAAAAGCTTCAGAAAAAGAGGTGTCTCTTCTTCTGAAGCTTTTTATATCCCTTAAACCATATGCTTCATATATTTTTCATCAAAATCCTCTGCGCTCAGAGGTCTGCTGTACAGATATCCCTGGCCGGTGTCGCACCCGATACTTCGGATGAACTGTTCATCCTTCGGTGTCTCTACGCCCTCTGCCAGAGTGGAAATTCCCAGACGGCCGGCGATATGGACGATTTCTTCCATGATCAGCCGGACGCGGTTCTGGTTCTGGTCGGCGGCATTCATCAGAAAATCTCTGTCCAGTTTTACTTCGTCGATTTTCAGATTTCCCAGAATGTTCAGTGAAGAATAACCGCTTCCGAAATCATCCAGTGAGATACGAAAGCCAAGTTTCTGAAGCTGGGAGATTTTTTCGTTCAGCTCGTCGAGGTTTTCCAGCGCCAGCCCTTCCAGTATTTCAAGAATGATAAAATGAGCGGGAACCTGATATTTAGTCAGGATGGCCGTCAGTTTGTGCACATAATCACCTTCAAAAAACAACAGCTTTGACTGGTTTACAGAAATGGGCACAGGTTCTATACCGCTGTTAAGCCATGTGCGGATCTGACGGCAGGCCTGCTCTACCATATATAGATCAAGACTTGTGCAGAAACCGTTGGACTCAAATAAGGGAATGAACTGATCGGGAAAAATCATCTTCCCCGATTCTGTCTGCCAGCGTACCAGCGCTTCCGCTCCATTCAGGGAACCGCTTCGAAGATCCTTTTTCGGCTGAAGGAACATTTTGAATTCTCCGTTTTCCAGTGCGCTGTGCATGTGGCTTTCAATATAATTTTCCAGTTCCTCCTGCTTGTGAAGTTCGGTATCAAAGAACCAGATGGTGCTGCTGTGTCCTCCTCTGGCTTTATTCAGGGCAAAATGAATATGCGTCAGCATATTTTCGGCTTCAGCCTCAGGATCGACGGAGTCGGAAGAGATAGTCACGCCGCAGTAGATGGCCAGTTGATAATCGGTCCGGTTAAAAATTGTGGTTTTTTCAATTTCACTGATGAAAGCCTCCAGACGTCGGCGTATGATATCTTTCTCTGTGTCTTTGAAAAAAAGATAAAAACGATCCTCCGCATCGCGGCAGAAAAATTCTTCCGCCGTTATATGCCTGTCGGCTATCTCTCTGATCTGCCGGAGAAGCTGGTCGGATTTTTCCTTTCCGAAAATTTCAGTGAGGAAAGGAAACTGCCGTATGGTAAATGCAGCCACGCTTCCTCTGCCGGTTTTCAGCGTTTCGATAAGCTTCTGCCGGAAACGGGACATGTTTTCCGCTCCGGTAAGAGCGTCATGGTACGCCAGATAAAGAAGCTCTTTATTATAATTGCGCATCAGCCGGTATCCATAGAGCATCAGAAAGATTACCAGAAGTACAATGGCGGCTGCCATAAGCTGCGCCATGTGAGTGGAAATATCTGTGCGCGCATTCAGACTGTCCCCTGTATTGACACAGAAAAGATACCAGTTATTCAGTCCTATAGGCTCTAACAGAAACGGATAGTCGCGTCCATTATAACTGAAAGAGGAAAAAATTCTTTTTTGATTTTCCAGAGCGTCCTCCACGTTTGATCTTGACTCTCCGGAAAGATAAGGTCCTTCAAAAATCGAGGGAACATTATCTTTTACTACAGAGTTAGAAGAACGGACAAGAAAATCCCCTTCGGAATCGATCAGATGAATATATCCGCCTCCGCCGAATACGGTATTGCCGGAGAGAATATCCGAAAAAATCTCAATATGATCGCTGGCGGCAAGAGCGCCTATGATTTTTCCATTTTCATAGACAGGCACACTGTAAACAAATACCCGGTTACCCGAAATCTGGCTTTCAAACAGTCTGGAAACACAGGATTCGCCGTTCAGGGCTTTTTCTATACTGTCCGCTCCTTCCGGAGAGAGATCTGACAGACCGGCTTCGGTCAGGATATCCCTGCCGCGGCTGGCGATAACGCCTTTTCCGTCAGTATTATAATAAGCAATCGTTATATATTCGTTATACTCCTGTGTCTGCCGAAGATGCTCGGCTAAAAGTTCCGCATCGGAAATGTATTCGCTGTTCAGAAACACAGATAAAGTAGAGAGAGTCTGAAAATCAGCCTCCAGTTGTTTCAGGATCCGGTTTTTATATTCTTCTGTTTCGGCAATTACCTGTTCTCTGAGAAATTCCTCCCTGGTGCGCGCCAGATAGGAAGAAAAGAGTCCTCCGCAGATAAGAAATACCGTACAGATACAGATTACGAGAATGGTGGCTTTTCTCAAACGTTTCTGCAGTCTTTTTTCAATCATAGGCTACTCCTTTGCTGGTATGGAAATGAACGCTGAAAATCATTGAAATTACGCGGTTTGGGACGAGTTGTCCCCTGTGTGTTAATGTTATGTAAAATATAGCATGCCGGATGGAAAAAAGCAATGAAAGACCATGAGGAGTTTTGCCAATGAAAGAATAACGATAAACTGATGTAAATTAGGCAGAGTTGATATTGACTAATTTAATCCAGATTTGTTATACTGAATCTGTTACAAAATGGTATAGTGTTAATGTACATAACAATATGTTGTCTGTACACTGACATATAAAAGAAACTCAGTAAAAAAACTACACCAAGGAGGATCAGTTAATGAACGAATGTTTTGGATGTTCCACATGTAAGAGCGCGGACAAGCCCCTGGAGAAATATATCGCGGGCCTTCCCATGGAAACTTCCCACCACAGAGTGGAGAGCCAGAGTACGAAGTGCGGTTTCGGTCTGCAGGGCGTCTGTTGCCGTCTCTGTTCCAACGGCCCCTGCCGTATTACCCCGAAAGCGCCCAGAGGTATCTGCGGAGCGACGGCGGACGTGATCGTTGCCCGGAATTTCTTAAGAGCAGTGGCGGCCGGATCCGGCTGTTATATCCATATCGTGGAGAACACGGCGCTTAATGTGCTGAAGACCGCTCAGACAAAAGGAGAGATCAAGGGCGAGAATGCTCTGAATCACCTGGCGGAAGTTTTTGGGATCGAGACAGAGGATAAATATGAGAAGGCGGAGAAGGTTGCTCAGAAAGTGCTGGACGACCTGTACAAGCCGGAATATGTGAAAATGGAACTGGTGGAGAAGCTTGCGTACGCTCCCCGCTTCGAGAAGTGGAAAGAACTGGGAATCCTTCCCGGCGGAGCCAAGGGCGAAGTGTTCCACGGCGTTGTGAAATGTTCCACCAACCTGAACTCCGACCCGGTGGACATGTACACAGACTGTCTGAAGCTCGGTATTTCCACCGGACTTTACGGCCTGACTCTTACGAACCTTCTCAACGACGTGCTTCTGGGAGAGCCGGAGCTCCGCATGGCGCCCGTAGGCCTCCGTGTGGTGGATCCGGATTATATCAACATTATGATCACAGGACATCAGCACACCATCTTCGTGGACCTTCAGGAGAGACTGAAAAGCGACGAGGCAGTGGCGAAGGCGAAAGCGGCGGGAGCGAAAGGCTTCAAGCTGGTTGGATGTACCTGCGTAGGACAGGATCTGCAGCTTCGCGGCGCTCATTATACAGAAGTGTTTGAGGGCCATGCGGGAAATAACTATACCAGCGAGGCGGTGTTGGCGACAGGAGCCATCGACGCGGTACTCTCTGAGTTTAACTGTACGCTTCCGGGTATCGAACCTATCTGCGACGAGCTGAAGATCAAACAGATCTGTCTGGATGACGTGGCGAAAAAGGCCAACGCCGAGCTGAAACCTTTCGTGTTTGAGAAAAGGGAACAGCAGAGCATGGAGATCATCGACGAGATCGTGGAAGCATATAAGGCGAGAAGAGGAAACGTTCCCATGAACCTCTTCCCGGAACATGGTAACGACGATACTCTTACCGGCGTAAGCGAAGGTTCACTGAAAAAATTCCTGGGAGATTCCTGGAAGCCGCTGATCGATCTTCTTGTATCCGGAGATATCAAGGGTATTGCCGGGGTAGTAGGATGCTCCAACCTGACGGCAGGAGGCCATGACGTTCTCTCCGTAGAGCTTA
>DWVA01000004.1 GCA_019120475.1 Candidatus Blautia intestinipullorum
TCATTTCAATTCACGACCTCACAAGGAGGTCGACATCACAAACCACTGCCCGATAATCACTTTACGTTCATTTCAATTCACGACCTCACAAGGAGGTCGACAGCATCGAGATGGCATGAAAGTGGCGTTGAGTTTATTTCAATTCACGACCTCACAAGGAGGTCGACTGGAATCTCCCCGGAGTCAGCAAGGAGCAGACGTTATTTCAATTCACGACCTCACAAGGAGGTCGACATTTTCGATACGGTTTAGCTCGTTCGCCTGTATATTTCAATTCACGACCTCACAAGGAGGTCGACGTATGGCACACTGACGATGTTGGAAACTATGCACTATTTCAATTCACGACCTCACAAGGAGGTCGACCAGAAGTATTTAAAAGCAAACGGCTACACGGTTATTTCAATTCACGACCTCACAAGGAGGTCGACAATGGTGAAGCGGAAATCATTTCCACCATGGTGTATTTCAATTCACGACCTCACAAGGAGGTCGACAGCAAATATCCACAATTATTGCGAATATTTGTATACATTATTCTCTATTTTATACAAACCGTTCCTTTTTACATTATTTTATTTTTAAATTTAGAATCCCCCTTCCGCTTTGCGATTCATATATTCGGTGCGAATCTCTCGATATTTTCTGTCCACTCCACATTCGCACTAAAGAATTATCGTCTCAGTCACATCAAAACTGGGTTTTATTCCAATATGCTCCACTTTGCTTTTATACCTATCTCCCAAATTATAAAATCGCAGACTGTCCGTTTCCTTGTCTATGATCTCTTCCAGAATTGCTTTTACCTGACGATATTTCGTCGAATCAAGCTGACACTCAAACACAGAGTTCTGTACTCGCTGACCATAATTTACACATTGCTTTGCCACTTTTCTCAGCCGTTTGCGTCCTGCCGCAGTCTGTGTATTTACATCATATGTTATAAGCACAAGCATTTCTCTCACCTACTTCCACAAAAATGGAGGATACTCATCCAGATCCCCTCTCAAATATCTCGCCAGCAGCATAGCTTGTACATGAGGGACCATGCCCCACTCAATTTTTTCGTTCAGAAAAGGATGCTTTATAATGTCTTGTTTCCGTTCCTGCCATGCATTTAAAAAAAGTTTCCGTCCGCTATCATCCAAAATCACCGCACCATTTTCTTTCTGGATAAAATGATCCTTTTTTACAATTCGCCTGTTGATCAATGTAAGAACAAACCGGTCAGCCATAACGCCTCGCAGTTCCTCCATCACATCCAAAGCAAGAGAAATTCTCCCTGGTCTATCTGTATGGTAGAACCCCACATAAGGATCAAGTCCGACTGCCTCCAGTGCGGAACCGCACATTCCCGCCAGCAAGCTGTAAGCAAAAGAAAGCATAGCATTTACATTATCCAGTGGAGGTCTTCTGCTGCGCTCCCGGAAAGTAAAATACTCTTTTTGCTGCAGAATAAGCTGATCAAACACAGAAAAATATACAGATGCCGCTTCTCCTTCCAGTCCTAATAATTTTGAAGCCTCTCCACATGTTCTAATCTCCTGAAGACTGTTGTAAAGAAATGATGATTTTTCTTTCAGTTTATCTACATCCAGCCTCAATGGATAATCCCGCGCAGCGCGTTCCAGTATCCATCTCGCATTGTATACTTTTCCGAAAATAAAGTTTCTGGCAATACTTATACTCTTTTCTTTATCTTCACTGACACGATACTGCTGTTTTCTTAATGTAACATTTCCTTTCACTTCACCTGTCATTCTTGCGAGAAATCTCCCGTTCCCAGACATAAATGTCAGGTCAATATTTCTCTGGGCACATGCCCCCATCAATGCCGGGCTAGCCCCTGTATAACCAAATGTCACAATACTCTGAAGATTATGCAGAGGAATCCGTCCGATTTCTTCCCGTTCTTCCAGAACGACTACATTCTCTCCATCCAGAGAAAGATATCTGTTTGTCCCCGTTACATACAGAGTATTTAATAATCGTTTCAATGAGGTTCCTCCTTCATTCTGCTGTCAATGTATTTCTTTACCGAGACATCTTTATTCAATACAGGCAGGCAAATATCTTTCAGTGAACATGCATTACAGCTTTTACTCCATTTCACCTTAGGAGTATACCTTTGTCCATAATACTTATGCATCTCTGCAAACATATCCTTTACCTTACGACGCAGTACCTCAGTAAATTCTATTTTTTCACGATGGCGTATCTCCTCATAATAGATATATCCGTAAGGGATATCACAGCACAACATTTCTTCCAAACAGAGTGCCTGTGCAGCCACCTGCAGCGCATCGATGTCGCTTGTCTTTGGTTTTCCACGCTTATACTCGACCGGAATCACAGTATATTTTCCTTCTCTTCCGGAAATCGGGATGCCGTTTTCTGACCTGTGAAATTCGACAACATCACACTCACCGCTGATCCCTATTTCCCTTGAGTGCACCGGCATGGCTCTGACAACAATAAGATCGCCTCGCTTTTCTTTTATAGATGCGTCATGTGCATTTTCATGGAGAAGTTTTCCTTCTACGGTCCTGACATTCTCCTGCCACTGAAGTTCAATATACGCAAGTGCCCACTGTCTGCGGCAGAAAGCAAAGTGCTGTATTCCTGAAAGCTGCAGGAAATCTTCTTCATTATACAAAGTCATATACCTCCGGCTTCACACAGCCATCCAGTTCCCATGTAATGTTGTAGTCCTCAAACCTTGAAGGTCTTCTCACCTCATTCATTTTAAAGCTTCTCTGTATCTTTCCACTTGAAACCGCAGGCGTCTTTTCAGCATGCTGCCACCAGTACATTCTGCAAACTTCCATACTTCCATCCGGTCTTGCCGATGAAGCATCATTTTCAAACAATGTTTTTAAAGATTCTTTTAATATTTCTGCATCTTCCTGGGAAAATCCTGTTTTCTCTGCAAGCTGTACATTGACACTTCCCATCACTTTATAAACAGCAAACCCAATCCGGTGTTTTGTTCCCATCGTATCTGAAGCTTTACTCTCTTTTCCAGCTTCACTGTTGACGCTTTTAGTAATCTGCATACTGATAACATCCACCGGAGACAGACTTACCGCCTGATGAATTGATACCGGACCACGCACGCCAAAAGATACATCCTCCCCTTTAAATGCAAATACCTGACCAAAACTTCTCACATCGATCCATTCCTTACAAGCGATCCGAGCGCAAAGATCTCTATCTGCCTTTTTCTTTCTGCTGATTTCTTTGTTCAACTCCTCGCATCCTTCTGCCCTCTCTTTTAAACTGCGGAAGCCGTCATCTGCCCTGTCGTCCGGCTGTACAAAAACACGCTGCCCCAGATCCTGGAACCGATTCCTTATCTTTCTTTTGATACATACATCTGAAATTTCCCCATATCCGTCAAGATTAATTCTGGGACGGTTCCCATTCAACGGATCGCCATTCGGGTTCGCATTGGATACACTCACAAATAATGTAAAATCAATTTTTCCTTTCAATTCACTCATTTTCGCTTCCTCCATCATTCGCTTTATTCTTGTTATATTTCAGATCATAAGACTGGCTGTGGAATCCTAAAAGGTAAAGTCCGTCTAACTTGTCATTGTTTTGAAATTCTTCCATATCAAACAACACCTCGATGCTGTCAAGCAGATTTTCGTAATATCTTCTTTCTGCAATCGAAAGTTTGTTAAGATATGGCTGCAAGTTTTCTTCAATAATTTTCCATGTATCAAAAGGCCTCTGGGAAAAGGTACTCATATATCGCTTTGCATTTGTCACTCTCGAAGTATCCTTGTCTCTCTCATATGTACGGTATTCAATCCTGTCTGCCACAGCGAGCAGCCTTCCGTACAAATAATCCCTAATTTTGCATTCTTTATCAAGTGCCACGTTCCATTCCTCCTTTTCTCTTTCATATCTGCTTTTTTTCACAAATGAACAGGCCAGCGTCAGAACCCTCTCCCAGTTATACCTCTCTTTATATGCCTGAGGCATAGATGCCCTGTTCACCGCAGTCATAAGCAGGTCATACGGAACATTCCGGTTATCCCAAATGCAGGGAATCAGTCTGCGTCCAAGTTCTGCATAAAGTCTTTTTCCATTTTTATCGGCAATCGTAATTCTTCCGTTTGACTCTAGACCGTATAAAATATCAGCAATATCCCGTACCCCCGGTACTCCATAATAACTTTTTCTGTGTCCATCCTTATATTTCCATTGGATCCACCCGCACTGTTCATGCCATTTTCTGATATTATCCAAATACCTTGAAGTCTCCATCGTTTTAAACTCTGCCAGTGACAGACGTCCCGTTGTTGCCGCATCGAATGCCATGAGAATCATATGGGAAGTGTTCTCTACCTGTTTTCTGTATCCTTCCAATGCGCTGTAAAACTGCCGGGCAGTCACAGGGTTCCCATCAAACTCAGGGGATACTTCAGCCTCTTCCTCCCATCTAACCGGAATGTCATCCTGAAACAGAGCCTGCAAATCTTCCTCGCCTGTTTCCGGTGTCGTCTCTGTAACAGACACTGAACTGATTGTCTCAGTATCTGCATCCCACGGCGGCATTTCTTTCATATCAGACTCCCATGTGACCATAGTCAGGGTATCAAAACTCCTGCCCTGCTTTCGGATAATCCATTTCAATGCATTATGCATCTTCTGTGATGTCTCATTCCCGATGGCAAATGCCTGTTCTTTTGTAGAGAAACGTCCACGAAATGTATAATTAGCCTCATCATTAGAAGAAATAAGCTTGGCCCCATCTCCTTCGTTTCTGATTTTTTTAGAATGTAGGTAGGAGACCGTCTGCCTCTCGCCCGTCAGATAATCCAGTTCTTTTTTCCCTCCCATAGAACGATAATATCGAATAAAACAATCCCACAACGAGGAATCTTTCCAGCACTCATCACAAGTCTGACCGAATTCCGTTCCGTTTTTTTCTCTTACAATGAAGCGGACAAATGCCATACTTTGAATAACACCCTCTATCTTTATCTCATCCGACAGGCGTCCATCCTCACTTAACAGCAGTATTTTTTCTTTCAGCAGATCTTGAATCAATGTTTCTTTTTTCAAATACTTCCAGACCGCATCCACCTTTGCATGGGAAAGGGGAGAAAGATGCCATTTTTCCAATTCTTCCATATATAGTTCGTGATAACTGCCTAGGTCTCCCTTTTTATCCGGGACATATTTCCCGTAATCACCTGCCAGATATCTCAGATTATCACAGAGCGGATGCGGTGCTTTCCCTGCTGTCCTGCTGCCCGATTTTTCCGTCACCGGTATGATCGTCAGCTTGTCCTCACTTCCTACTTTTAATGCCCCCAGAAATTCCCCCTCTGCACTGAGTGTCACCTGTATCTGGGCTGTCACAGTAGTATGGAATGGCGGAAGGAGAACATAAGGGATATTTTCATCTTTTCCATTCTTTTTTATCGGTTTATACTGTATCTTTCCTGCCTGCGAACTATTCTTGTCATACAGTCTGATCAATTCTTCTTCCCAGCTCAACCTGTCACCTCCTCTCCCTCAAACTCCTGAAGCCCGCTGAAATTCTCCTGACCGAATACTTTACGCTTCATTTCTTTTATAAAACGCTTTTCCGGACATTTTTCCGGGCGCAGGAACTCGATAATTCCTCCCTTTTTCATTACAGGTCTCCAGAAATTCACTGTCATCCTGTCCTGTTCTTCCGAAAGCACTGCCTCATCTGCATACGTAATCCCATGATACATGAAACCGTATGCTATCTCTCCAGGCATGTCATCATAGTAGCTTTTGTCCTCTCCAAACACACAGGGTTCTACAAATGCCTGACATTCCCTGGTCCCCAGAAATACATCTCTTCTGCCGCCCCTTTGTACCATTCTTTTGGCAATATTGTGGTGTTTATTCTCATTTCTGTCTTTTTCCAGTTCCGGATGATTTAAATTAAATTCAAAATGCGCTCGAACTTGATAACATACATCCTTCAGATATGTATAGTATGCAAGCTCATTTCCACCGTTATATCCGATTGGACGGACACCTTTTGTCTCTGTCTGGATCGGCCTCATCACACGGACCGCGTCCACGATCCATTTAATCGTCGGCTTCCAGTATATGCTTTCTGTAATTCCTTTCAAAGCTTCATAGGTAGGGATGTGATAACTTGATTTTTCCCCGCCCACTCTTGTCACAGGATCAGAAAAGAGAGCATAATCACCATACACCTCGAACTCTATTGTATTTCTGTACTTTTCCATTTTTCCTTCACCTCCTCAAAAGTTTAAAAATCTGTTCCTAGGCTCTTCCAGCACGCCTTCTTTTTTATCATAGTAATCCATACTCAATACATTTACAGCCGTATCTTCTATTTTATAGACAGCCCTGCCCAGCTTCTTTAAAAGATATTCAGAGATTCCGACGGAATACTGCTGTAAAGCCCGTACCGCTTTCCTCTGTTCAGCCAGCGATGCAAATCTGTTTTCTAATATATCGATTGATTTTTCAGCAATTTCATCATAGGGAATTACAACTATTGCTTTTGCTTCCTCGTCTATAACCTTAAACTCTTTTCCTGCCGTTGCGAATGCCTGACACATAAGGGGCATGCCTTCTCTGCCTCCGTGATTTCTCTCATACTGTCTACGCCCCGGTCTATTTCTTCCCAGCAGTTCTTCCAGCGTTGTTTCGCCGGAAAGGCTGGGATACTTTGTAGGCTCCATACCGGAATCATGAAAGTACTCCTTGTAATACGCTGTCACAGAAGCCTCCGAATCCATTGAACCGCCAAAGTCTTCCGGTTCTTTTCTGAAGTAATACAGGAACTTTTCCGCAGCCCTCTGCGCCCGCACGATATCCTGAAGCCGTTCAAGCCGCTCCGCATCTTGTGATATTCTAACGATATACACCTTTCCTATTTCCAGCTCTTTATGCCTGTTACAGCGTCCCGCCGCCTGGATAATACTGTCCAATCCAGCCAGAGATCGAATCACACATCCAAAAGACAGATTCACTCCTGCTTCAATGAGCTGAGTACTCACGCAGATAACAGGTCGTCTGTTTTCTGAAGCCAGATCCTTTTTGATGGCTTCAAGCTCATCTTTTCTGTTCTTAGGACACATACTTGTACTCAGATGGTATAATTCGCATTCCTCACTGCAGGATTTCTTCAATTCTTCGTAAATCCTCTTTGCACATTTTCTTGTATTTACGATAATAAGCACAGAGTTGTATTTTCTGAAAGCCTCCAGTGCAAATTCACTTAAGTCCTCCGGCTGCATACCTCCCGGCACAAAATCCGTCTTATCCTCAATTTCGACCCGCTTAAAAGCATCCGCATACCTCTCGGATGGTCCTGTCATCTCAATACAGTCAAACAAATTATTTTCCTTGAGAGACGCCAAAGACGGCTGAGTCGCCGAACATAGGACAACAGTTGTATTACAGAATACAGTAAGAAAATTTACCGCCAGATTAAACAGCTCTGTTCCCCTTACCGGGAAAGCCTGTACTTCATCAAAAATGATTACGCTGTTGCACAGATTGTACATCCGCCGGATACTGCTCTTTTGCGCAGAAAACAAAGTATTGAGCATCTGCACTGCCGTAGTTACGATGATTGGAGAATCCCAACTTTCCGTCAGTTTCTTGTAAACCATCTCTTTATTTTCATCTTCATAGAAGATATTACAGTGATGTTCCAACACAAAATCCTCATTGCCCACTGCCTGCCTGATATCCTCCGCGTTCTGTTCCAATATGGAATTGAATGGCGCGACATAAATAATATGTCTTTTATGATATTTTTTTGCATGATACAGGGCAAACCGAAGACTGCTAAATGTCTTGCCTGCTCCGGTAGGAACAGTCAGCCTGTACAGCCTGTTCTCTTCTTCTGCCGCGCAGAAGCAGCGATCTGATATCTCATTTCGATATACATTCAGCGGACTTTTCTTTCCAGAATTAGCCAGATGCTCCATATAATCCTCAAAATGGTCGATAGCCTTTTCCCAAATTTCCTGCGTTCTCTCCTCCGAAATTCGTTCCGGATGTGTTTCCCCCTGGCAAAAACATGCCGTATCGGTCCAGTCGCTGTCAATCAGAACCGACAAAGCTAATCTTTCAAACATTCCCAGATAGAAATCTCTGCTCCCGCAGTTTCTTTTCCCTGTACTTTGTATAAAATCATCGATTTGTTTAAAGATCTTTTGTAAATCGATATGGGCTGCGGCCAGATATTTTATCAGAAGTTTTTTGTCGATGATTTCAAAATACCTCTGCTTTATTACTGCAAATGGAATCTCTTTCTCAAGCCGCTTTTCAAAAAGTGTAGCACCTGACTCCATATTAATGTTGTCCAGCAGACCATGATGTGAATAAACCGCTGAGCAAATAAAATCAGAAATACATTTTTTTCCGATAAGGTCCTCGAGGATCCTGCCACCTCCCGTCGTATGATCTATCATACGTCTTTGTGCTGACTCACCGTTTTTTCGAATCTCGTCCATATACTCAAGAAATTCTTCACTCAGTTTTCCCGCATCGTGAAGCAGTGCCTCAGATATAACTATGTTTTTCAAAATCTCCAACGGACAGTTCTTTTCTGCCAATTCCATCGTTCCCGAAAGATGTTCGCTTATACTTTGCGTGGTCCCATTTTCCGGGACCACATGTGCTAAATACGGATCATCCTGCAAAAAAACAGGCTTTTTTCTTTTTACATCGTCTATAATAACCATCTCCTAGAATCGTATGTTTTTTATATTATTCTTTGATTTTTTTTATATTTTTTGTGCATTTTAAATGATTTTACCATGGTATAGATTCTTATACAAGGTATAGCTGAATACTTGAGTTTCCGCAGAATTATCCCCCTCAGATATATCTGCCGCCTTTTGTTATTCACAACTTTCAAAAAATGGCCAAAATATAAGGAATCCTGTTCCTTTTTGATGTAAAATTAAGCT
>DWVA01000070.1 GCA_019120475.1 Candidatus Blautia intestinipullorum
GGGAAGAGGAAAAAGTGTCCGGAGACAATTATATATGCAGACAGGAAGAGGGCGGAAAATTTGTAATGTGTCTTTCTGACGGCATGGGTTCCGGAATGGACGCCTGCCGGGAAAGCGAGATTGTAGTCGAGCTTCTGGAACAGTTTCTGGAATCCGGATTTTCCCAGGAAACGGCTGCCCGTATGGTAAATTCCGCCCTTGTGCTGAAAGGCGGAGAAGGTATGTTTTCCACTGTGGATATCTGCGCACTGGATCTGTATACCGGAATCTGCAATTTCCTGAAGGCAGGCGCCGCCTCCACCTTCATCAAAAGAGATCACTGGGTAGAGGCTATTTCGTCGGAAAGCCTGGCGGCAGGGCTGATGCAGCAGATCGATTTTGACACATCTTCCAGAAAACTTTATCATGGAGATTATCTGATCATGATGACGGACGGGGTGCTGGACGCGCTTCCCGCGGACCGGGAAGAGGAGACGATGAAAGAAATCATCATGGATGTTCCGGACGAAACTCCCAGAGAGGTCAGCAGGGGAATCCTTGAGAGAGTGCTGGGATACAGCGATTACCGCGCCCGGGATGATATGACGGTCCTGGTGGCAAGTGTGCTGCGCAAATAACCGGCCGGCAGAGCCGCTATGAAAGCTGCGGGATCCTGTGCCGCCGTTTGTGTATAAAGAAGAAAAGGAAAAACAGAATGCAGGAAGAAATCTATCGTAAAATACGAAAATTTGCGGAAGAGACGTCAATGTTTGAACAGGCTGCCGGAATTTCGGCAGGCGTGTCCGGCGGCGGCGATTCTACGGCAATGCTGGATCTTTTGATCCGTCTCAGAGAAGAGTATGGATTCCGGCTCCAGGTAGTGCATGTAAACCATAAAATCCGGGGAGAAGAAGCGCAGAGAGATCAAAGGCTTGTGGAGGAACTGTGCAGGGAGAAAGACATTCCCTGCAGAGTTTATACTTATGATGTTCCGTACCTTGCCGACAAGTGGAAAACCGGATATGAGGAGGCCGGAAGAAAAGTAAGAAAAGAGGCTTTTTTTGCCGCGGAAAACATTTTACGGCAAAAGACAGGGGGGCAGGGCAGGATTCTTACAGCTCTGGCTCATAATAAAAACGATCTTGCGGAAACAATGCTGCATCATCTTGCCAGGGGAGCGGGGATCAGGGGGCTGTCTTCTATGAAACCGGTAAGCGGCGGGCTGATCCGTCCTCTTTTATGTTTAGAACGGAAAGAAATTGACGAATATCTAAAAGAAAGAAAAATATCCTATGTTCTGGACAGAACAAATCTGGAGGATCATTATACAAGAAACAGGATCCGTCACCATATTATTCCGGTAATGGAACAGGAGATCAACGAAAAAACAGTTTCCCATATGGCGGAAACGGCGGAACTTCTGGAAAAAACGGAGGAATATTTGTCCTGTCAGGGCAGGAAGCTTTTAAAAAACGCGGAAGCGGGCTCTGGAGAATTCCTGTTCCGGCCCGCCTTTTTTGACCAGCCAAAGATCATCCAGACATATGCGGTGAGAGAGGCCCTGGAAAAAACGGCGGATCAGAGACAGGATCTTTCGCTGATCCACATAAAGACAGTGCTTGAAATGCAGAATAAACGCACCGGCTCAAGGGCGGATCTGCCTTATGGACTGGAAGCTGCCCGTACTTATGAGGGTGTGATCTTAAGAGAAAAAAAGCAGGAAAAGAGTCCGCAGGACGAAAACGGAGAGAAAGTCTGGTCTCTTCCGGTTCCCGGGGAGCTGCGCTGTCCGCTGGGAATTTTCCGGACAGAGATTTTTTCTTATTCCGGTCAGAAGATTTTGGAAAAAAAGTATACGAAATGGATGGATTGTGATAAAATAAAATACGGCTTAACTGTCCGAACAAGAAAAAGCGGCGATTACATGGTGATAAACGGGAAGGGAAACCGGAAGAAGCTTACCCGGTGTATGATCGATGATAAGGTTCCAGGAGAATACAGGGATCAGATCCCTCTGATTGCCGCCGGAAGCGAAGTGTTATGGGCCGTGGGGGAAAGAAGCGGCGAAAGCGCCAGGATCACTTCCGTAACAAGGACAGTGCTGCAGATTGAATACCAGGGGAGAACCTCTGAGAATGTACAGTGTGTCCGAAAGATACCGGACAGAAGGAGGAAGAGGGATGAGTGAAAAAATCAGAGTATTAATCAGTGAAGAAGAAGTGGAAGCCAGAATTCAGCAGATTGCTGCAAAGATCAGTAAAGATTATGCCGGGAAAGAGATTCACCTGATCTGTGTTCTTAAAGGCGGCGTCTTTTTTACCTGCGAACTTGCAAAAAGGATCACTGTTCCGGTATCGCTTGATTTTATGTCTGTTTCCAGCTATGGAGACGATACAAAATCCAGCGGCGTCGTAAGGATCGTAAAGGATCTGGACCAGCCCCTGATCGGCAAAGATGTTCTGATCGTGGAAGATATTATTGATTCAGGAAGAACCCTCAGCTATCTTATAGAGATACTGAAAGGGCGCAATCCCAACAGTGTACGTCTGTGTACGCTTCTGGACAAGCCGGAGCGCAGAGTGAAGGATGTAAAAGTAGACTACTGCTGTTTCAATATTCCCGATGAATTCGTGGTCGGATACGGACTGGATTATGCTCAGAAATACCGTAATCTTCCGTTTATCGGAGTAGTAGATTTAGACAGAGAGTGAAAGGAGATTCAGCTAAGTGAACAGACAGCCCAGCAGAATTGGCCTGTATCTGGTCCTCGTTGTCCTGCTGATCGCAGGTTATTTTTACCTGAACAACCAGGTGACATCTCAGAGCGACTATACAATGGAGGCACTGGAACAGGCGGCAGAAGAGGGAAGAGTGCATAATGCGGTGATATATCAGAACAGGGAGGTTCCTACCGGTTCTGTAACGGCAGATATAGAAAGCGAGGGACAGAAAAGGGTCTATGTGACAGACGTTAAGGATGTCCAGAATATGCTGGATGAATACGGAATCGCGGCCCAGGTAAAGGATGTTCCCCAGGAAAGCATGTTCCTGACGACGCTTCTTCCCGTACTGCTCACGGGAGGCTTTGTGATTTTTCTGTTTTTTATGATGAACAGGCAGATGTCGGGCGGCGGCGGAAATTCCAAAATGATGAATTTCGGAAAAAGCCGGGCCCGTATGATGCTTCCTGATGAAAAAAAAGTGACTTTTCAGAATGTGGCAGGACTTCAGGAAGAAAAGGAGGATCTGGAGGAAGTTGTGGATTTTCTGAAAGCTCCTCAGAAATACACCAACGTGGGAGCCAGGATACCGAAAGGTGTGCTTTTGGTAGGCCCTCCGGGAACAGGAAAAACCTTACTGGCAAAAGCAGTTGCAGGAGAAGCGGGAGTGCCGTTCTTTTCCATTTCCGGTTCCGATTTTGTAGAAATGTTCGTAGGCGTGGGAGCTTCCCGTGTCAGGGATCTCTTTGAAGAAGGGAAAAAGCATGCGCCCTGCATTATCTTTATTGACGAGATCGACGCTGTGGCAAGACAGAGAGGCACCGGCATGGGAGGCGGCCATGATGAGCGCGAGCAGACATTAAACCAGCTTCTCGTGGAGATGGACGGCTTCGGCGTAAACGAAGGGATCATCGTTATGGCGGCTACCAACCGGGTGGATATCCTGGATCCGGCGATCCTCCGTCCCGGCCGTTTCGACAGAAAAGTGGCGGTAGGAAGACCGGATATCAAAGGCCGTGAGGAAATCCTCAGGGTACATGCGAAAGACAAGCCCCTGGGAGAAGATGTGGATCTTACCCAGATCGCTCAGACAACAGCCGGATTTACCGGCGCGGATCTGGAGAACCTTTTAAACGAGGCGGCGATCATGGCAGCCAAAGCCGGCCGCAGCTATGTAATGCAGATGGACATTAAGCATGCGTTTATCAAGGTGGGCATCGGAGCGGAAAAAAGAAGCAAGGTGATCTCTGAAAAGGAGAAAAAGATCACGGCGTATCACGAAGCCGGACATGCTATTCTGTTCCATGTACTGCCGGATATGGACCCGGTATACACCATTTCGATCATTCCCACCGGAATGGGAGCGGCGGGCTACACCATGCCCCTTCCGGAAAACGATGATATCTTCAGCACGAAAAATAAAATGCTTCAGGATATCACCACGCTTTTGGGAGGCCGTGTGGCTGAAGAGATCATCTTCGGAGATATCACCACAGGGGCCTCCAATGATATTAAACGGGCTACAAGTACCGCCCGGGCAATGGTCATGCAGTACGGCATGTCGGATAAGATGGGCTTAATTGCGTACGGAGACGAGGGAGACGAGGTGTTTATCGGAAGAGATCTGGCTCACACAAGGAGCTACAGTGAGGAAGTCGCCAAGGAGATCGACGAGGAGATCCACAGGATCATCGATGAATGCCACCAGCGTGCAAAGGAAATTATCATGCAGCATCTGGATGTGCTTCACAAGTGTTCCGCCCTTCTTCTGGAAAAGGAAAAAGTCCACAGAGACGAATTTGAGGCACTTTTTACATCGTAAAAGCCAGGGCGGGAAATTGTGCATATACAATATGGCTAAAAAGTAAAAGCAAAATTTGTGAAGTTTGTGCACACTTTTCCGTTGCCCCATGCTATTATATACATCGTAAAAACCCCCCAATACATTATATAGTTTTTGCTACAC
>DWVA01000071.1 GCA_019120475.1 Candidatus Blautia intestinipullorum
GGTATGTTCTCCATGATGAACTACTATCTGCCGCTGAAGGGCATCGCTTCCATGCATTGCTCTGCAAACACAGATATGAACGGAGAAAACACTGCGATCTTCTTTGGTCTTTCCGGCACAGGCAAGACTACTCTTTCCACAGACCCGAAACGTCTTCTGATCGGCGATGACGAGCATGGCTGGGATGACAACGGTATCTTCAACTTCGAGGGCGGATGCTATGCAAAGGTTATCAACCTTGACAAAGAATCCGAGCCGGATATCTATAATGCCATCAAACGCAACGCTCTTCTTGAAAACGTTACAGTAGACGCTGACGGCAAGATTGACTTTGATGATAAGAGCGTAACAGAAAATACCCGTGTATCTTATCCGATCGACCATATTGAAAAGATCGTTCGTCCTGTTTCCGCTGCTCCGGCTGCAAAAGAAGTAATCTTCCTTTCCGCAGACGCATTCGGTGTTCTTCCTCCGGTATCTATCCTGACTCCGGAACAGACACAGTATTACTTCCTGTCCGGCTTTACAGCAAAACTTGCCGGTACAGAACGCGGAATCACAGAGCCTACGCCTACTTTCTCCGCATGCTTCGGTCAGGCTTTCCTGGAACTGCATCCGACAAAATATGCAGAAGAGCTTGTTAAGAGAATGGAAGCAAACGGCGCGAAGGCATATCTGGTCAACACCGGATGGAACGGTACCGGCAAACGTATCTCCATCAAGGATACCCGCGGTATCATCGACGCTATCCTGAACGGAGATATCCTGAACGCACCTACAAAGAAGATTCCATACTTCAACTTCGAAGTTCCGACAGAACTTCCGGGCGTAGACACCAATATTCTGGATCCGCGCAACACTTATGCCGATGCTTCCGAATGGGATGCGAAAGCAAAAGATCTTGCTGAAAGATTCGTTAAGAACTTCGCAAAATATGAAGGAAACGAGGCAGGCAAAGCGCTTGTTGCTGCTGGTCCGCAGTTATAATCACTGGAGTCAGAAGTTCCTTTCATTAACCATCACAAGGTAATTCAAAAAACCGGCAGGATAACCTGCCGGTTTTTTTGAACTCTATTATAAGAAACACATCAGTTGCCTGCGCAGCCGTGTTTGTCTTCTCCACAGTGATGCTCTCCGCACGAATGTTCATGTTCATGATGAGAACAGTGAACATCCGGATTGTAGTCCAGCTTTCCTTCCAGATAGGCGGCTACCGCTTCGTCTGCGGAACCGGAAACACCGCCGTAAAGCTTAATTCCCATCTGAGCCAAAGCAGTCTGAGCTCCTCCTCCGATTCCTCCACAGATCAGCGCGTCTACCTTCGCTTCTGTAAGAAAACCGGCCAGAGCGCCATGTCCCTGTCCATTCGTACTCACAACCTGGCTGCCTGTGATCTTACCATCCTCAATATCGTACAGCTTGAACTCCTCTGTGTGCCCAAAATGCTGGAAAATCTGTCCATTCTCATAAGTTACTGCGATTCTCATTATTTTTTCCCCTTTCATTTTTACTGGTGTTTTTTCTGCGCCGCCGTCCGCTCTTCTGCAGTTTCTGCCGCAGCAAAGTCCCGCTGTCCCGTCGCAGAACCGATAATGTCCTCCGGATATGAAAAGAGCTTTTCCGTTTACGATGCAGTCCGCAATTTTGTATCTTGCCGACTCATACAATTCCGTTACTGTTGTCCTGGAGATATCCATCTGCTTTGCGCACTGAGCATGAGTATATTTTTCAAAATCTATCAGGCGTATCGCCTCATACTCATCCAGTGTCAGAGTCACCTGCTCTCCTGCCCCGATCCCTTCCGGCACAAAACAGTCATAGGCTGGCTCTGTACAGATTCGCCTGCATCTTACCGGTCTTGCCACAATCCCACCTCCGCTTTATTATCGACATATGTCGATAATATTATAACGCTGTTTTCGGATTGTTACAAGGGGTTTTCTCTATTTTTTCTCATTTTTATATTGAACTTTTGAACTATGCGTGATATACTTACAAACATGTAGTTGAACTATTTTTGAACGCATTAAGATTTTTTGTTCATTACGCATTACACAAATTGAACTTTCATCAAATTTTTTTAATGCGGGCAGCTTGAATTCACAGATTTTGGAGGTAGCATCAATGTCGAAAGAGTTATTTGCCGCCAGACTGAAAGCCGCTATGGAAAAACAGCAGCTGAAACAGATCGATCTTGTCCGCGCCGCCGCCGGAAAGGGGATCAAGCTTGGAAAAAGCCATGTCAGTCAGTATGTCAGCGGAAAAACATTACCGCGTGCAGATATCCTGAGTTTTCTGGCCGATACCCTTCACACGGATCCCGGCTGGCTGGCAGGAAAGGAAGACGCACCTCTTTTGCCGGCCTCAGAGCAGACCTCTGAAGGGACGGATGAAGATCAAACAGAAAATGCCGTAATAAATACTCAAAAAAACAAAGATTCCGGAGGAAAGATCATGCGTACATTTAAGAAATCATCAAAGCTTGACAATGTTTTATATGACGTAAGAGGTCCTGTTGTCGAAGAAGCCAACCGCATGGAGGAGGAAGGCACCAATGTCCTGAAGCTGAACATCGGCAATCCTGCGCCTTTTGGCTTCCGTACTCCTGACGAGGTTATCTACGATATGCGTCAGCAGCTTACGGAATGCGAGGGATATTCCGCGGCAAAGGGTCTTTTCGCAGCCAGAAAAGCCATCATGCAGTACGCGCAGTTAAAAAACATCCCCAATGTTGCCATCAATGACATTTACACTGGAAATGGCGTCAGCGAGCTGATCAATCTCTGCATGTCCGCTCTGCTTGACACCGGAGATGAAATTCTCATTCCATCGCCTGACTATCCTCTGTGGACTGCCTGCGCTACTCTGGCAGGAGGTACTGCTGTTCATTATATCTGTGACGAACAGTCTGAATGGTATCCGGATATTGAGGATATCAAAAAGAAAATCACAGACAAGACAAAGGCTATTGTTATCATCAATCCGAATAATCCTACAGGAGCACTTTATCCGAAGGAGGTTCTTCAGCAGATCGTAAATGTTGCCAGAGAACATCAGCTTATTATCTTTTCTGACGAGATCTACGACCGCCTTGTAATGGACGGGGAAGAGCACGTTTCCATCGCTTCGCTGGCCCCGGATCTTTTCTGCGTTACCTTCAGCGGTCTGTCCAAATCTCACATGATCGCAGGCTTCCGCATCGGATGGATGATCTTAAGCGGAAACAAAAAGTATGTGCAGGATTATATTGAAGGTCTGAACATGCTTTCCAATATGCGCCTTTGCTCCAACGTTCCGGCTCAGTCTATTGTACAGACTGCCCTCGGCGGACATCAGAGCGTAAATGACTACATTGTTCCAGGCGGCCGCATTTATGAACAAAGAGAATTTATTTATAAAGCTCTTACAGATATTCCAGGCGTTACAGCAGTTAAGCCAAAGGCAGCTTTCTACATCTTCCCGAAGCTGGATACGAAAAAGTTCAATATTGTGGACGATGAACGTTTCGCATTGGATCTTCTGCGTGAAAAGAAAATCCTTATCATCCACGGCGGCGGTTTCAACTGGAAGCATCCTGATCATTTCCGCGTCGTATACCTGCCCCGTGTGGAAGTCCTGGAAAAGGCAGCCAGAAAGATCGGTGAATTCTTAAGCACCTATCAGCAGCAGATCTGAAATAAAATCATGTAAGAGAAAAGGCTGATAAACTGGGGCTGAGCCGTAAAAGCTTCTGTTTATCAGTCTTTTAATATTCTGATCTTGCAGGAAACTGTACGCTGATCCGCAAGACAGAATCCTTTAAAAGCGCTGCCTTAATTTCTCCTTTATGGGCTTTCACAATCGCCTCCGCAATGGACAGACCTATCCCATAGCCTCCTTTGCCGGAATTTCTGGATGCATCTTCCCGGTAAAAACGTTCAAAAAGATGGCTGACTGTCTCTGCCGACATATTCCGGACGGTATTTTCCACCGCCAGTCTGATCGTTTTTCCGCTTTTCTCCAAAGTAAGAAGGATCGATCCGTTTTCACTGGAATACTTGACCGCATTGTCAAGAAGAATGGAAACAAGCTTTCTTAAAGCCTGTTCCTCCCCTCTGATGATCACCATTTCCTGGATATTTACCTGAAAAATTTTATTTTCCATGATAGCCAATGCCTGAAAGGACTGCGCCGTCTCCTCTACCAGATCGGAAAACGGAAGAGCGATCAGCGGTATCTTGCTTCCGCCCTCCTCCATCTTGGCAAGATAGATCAGCTCATTGGTAAGTACTGTAGGAAATTGTCGCTCCCTCAATATCTGTCACAAAACGCTGGATATCTTCTACATCGTTTTGAGAAAGAATGATCTTCTCCTGGTTCAGACGGTCCTCCATTACACTGCTTTCCGCATCGTCTTCCGTATTCTCAGTTTCCTTATCCTCTTCTCCCTGGTCTTTTTCACTTTCCTCCTGAGACTCCCCGCCCATTTCTTCATCATCCGGCATCTCACCTGGAGTAAACTCTCCTTCAGCAAAATCTCCCTCCGGCATTTCTCCCGGAGTAAAATCTCCTCCGGCAAAATTCCCCTCCGGCATTTCTCCCGGGGTAAAGTCTCCTCCGGCAAAGTCTCCTTCCGGCATTTCTCCCGGAAATGATCCCGAAGCAGAAGATGAGCCGCCAAAAGGCGCTTCGCCTGAGAACTCTTCTGCACCCCCGCCTCCGCCGCCGCTTTCTTCCTCACCTTTATATTCGTAGCTGATATCGATAGCACCTGCATTCAGATTTGCAAACTGCTCCGCCACATCTGCCTGACCGTCTTTTCCAATACCGATTACCAGAACGATTGTTGCTGCCCCGACTACAATACCGATCGATGTCATGACAGACTTGAATTTGTTCTGATTAATATTCAGCGCAACCAGCCTTAAAAGCTCTATACATCTCATTCTGTCACCTGGCTTTCTATGAGAACTGTATCTCCTTCCTCAAGGCCCGACAATACTGCCACTATATTCCCGTTTGAGAATCCAGTCTCAATATCTGTCTCCACAATGGATCCGTCCTCCTTAAGCACCTTCACAAAAGAACGTGTCCCGTCCATATGAACCGCCTGATTTGAAATATAGAGCGTATTCTCCTCACTTTTGCCGGCAATATTTACCTCTCCGGTCATTCCCGAATAAATTTTACTGCTGTCTCCGGTAATGCGCGCCGTCACATCATAGCTGACTGTAGAAGAACCGGAATTCGAAGAAGTTGCCACCTCCGTGATAGTAGCCTCAAAGGGTTCCCCCTCATATGCAGTCAGGTATACCGTTGCCGCATCCCCTACCGCCACGTTGGAAATGTCATCCTGCGAAACGGAAACCGTCATACTTACCTCATCCTGATTCATATAAGTCACAATCGCGGCATCGTTGGTGATCGTATCTCCCTCCGTATAGGAAACTCCCATGACAGAGCCGGAATATTCAGCATACACGATGCCGTCTCCGATCTGACTTTCAAATTCCACAAGATTTTCCTCGCACTCTTCCAGAGTCTCTCTTGCGTCATTCAGATCATCCTCCAGACCGTCCGTATCAATCTGGTAGAGCTGATCCGCATATTTATAATTGGTCATTGCATTCTCATAAATCTGCTGCGCCTCGATCGTTCCTGTGGTAAGATTGTTTTTCGCAATCTTCAGCTCTGCCTCCAGTTCTTCCAGTTCATCTTCATCATCTGTCTCCGCGATCTCCTCTTCCAGATCCGCAACATTTTCCTCAAGTGTCTTTATAGTAGCGTTGTACGTTTCCTCCGCCGTTTCTCCTTCTGCAAGATACATCTGATACGTATAATCTGCTTCTGCCTTTTTACTTTCCACGTTGATCTCTTCCTTGGAAACCAGAAGCTTTGCGGATGCAACGGCATTCTCCATCTCTTCTCTGTAATCCGCAATGCTTTCGTCCGTGATCTTCAGGATGGGATCGCCTTCATTTACCGTCTGTCCGGCAGCGACATAAACTTCTTCTACTTCCAGAGAGGTGGCCTCTCCGCTTTCAGAACTGTCCGTCCCAGGAGATGATGACATTTCCATCCCGGCTCCTGCCGCCGAGAAGGAATCTCCTGACATAGCGTCTGTCTGGCCCCCTGCTTCTCCCTGTATGGAGATACTGCTTCCTGTTGTTCCGGAAGAGGAAGCCTCTAATATAGAATCCGTCTGGTTATCTGCTTCCCCCTGCGCAAAACTGCTGTTTCCTGATGTTTCAGAAGAAGAATCCGATGAAGAAACCGATACTTCTGTTACCTCGGCCATGGAGAAAACCTGTTCCGTTGTTCCATATGCGATCGTTCCGCTTTCATTAATTCCGGCAGATACAGATCCCCGGCGCACTGTTTCTTCCTTATAATTACTGGATGCCGCCGTTTCCTGTTCTTCTCCCAGAGAGCGGTAGATTGTATAGCCGCCGCCTAAGATCACAGCAGCAGGCAGACACAAAATCAGGATTTTTCTTCCTTTTCTCCTGATACTTATTTTACTCATTTTTGCTGTCCTCCTCCAATGCTTCTGTTTCTTTGCTGCTTGTTTCTGCCGTCACGCTGGCTGAAGATCCGGCGGATAGTCTTCCGTCTTCATTTTCCACAGTGACCGTCACTTCATAATTTACAGTTGTTCTGGAATTTCCTTCCTGCTCTTCCATGGCTTTTTCTGTAATTTTACCGGACATCTCCTGTCTTCCTCCAACGCTTACCTCAACTGTGTCTCCAACCTGCATCAGAGCAATATCTTCCTGCGGCACCGAGATGGTGATAAATACCTGTTCTGTGTCATAAAAACTCAAAAGCGGCACTGTATTGTCCAGCACATCGTCCTCTTCATAATTGACAGCGGAAATTGTCCCTTCGGTGTCCGCAGTAATAATGCCGTCTGTCATTTGATCGAGAATTGCCTTTTTCTCCTCCATCTCTTCCTTGGCATTTTTCGTTTCCGCAAGA
>DWVA01000072.1 GCA_019120475.1 Candidatus Blautia intestinipullorum
CTTTGGATCCTGCCGCGAGAATCACCCGGTCTGCCCGGATGTTTCCCTTATTTGTTTTCACCGTAAATCCCTTTTTTCCCGGACGGATCTCCCTGCATTCCGTTTCCGTCAGGATTTCCACATGGAGCCGGTCCAGTTCCATACGGAATGCGTCAAGCACAGCGGAAGCCTGATCGGAATTCGGATACAGATATCCGTTCCGGTTTTTTGAGTAAACGCCCAGCTGAAGAAAAAAAGAAATCACCTGCTGCGCGTTGAATTTTTCAATGATTTTCCATGGAAATCCGGGATTATCCGAATGGTAGCAGATCGGTTCCTGACAGGTATTTGTAAAATTACATCTGCCGTTTCCCGTGGACAGAATCTTCTTGCCGATTCTGTCCTTATGCTCCAGAAGAATTACATGAGCCCCTTCCGACGCCGCAGTTACGGCTGCCATCATGCCGGATGCGCCTGCGCCCGCCACAACCACATTTTTCATACTTTCCTCCTGTTCTCCCGGACAGCTCTGTCCGGGACAGCGGATTTTATTTCACATATTTATTTCAATAATTCTAAAGCAGGCTGCGTATTTTTTCCAGATTTACAACTCCTGCATCCACCATGCTCTGAAGAGATTTCAGAATGCCAAACCTGGCGTGCGCCCATGTCAGTCCCCCCTGAAAATAAACAGCATAAGGCGGTTTTATGGGACCGTCAGCGCTCAGTTCGATGGAAGATCCCTGAACAAAGGCTCCCGCCGCCATAATCACATCACTGTCATAGCCCGGCATGGCCCAGGGCTCCGGGCTTACATAACTGTCTACCGGAGCCGCGGACTGAATGCCTTTGCAGAACGCAATTACGCCCTCCGGTGACCCGAGGGTTACTGCCTGGATAATATCATGCCGTTCTTCCCTGCCGGAAGGGATAACCGGATACCCCAGTTTCTCATAGATGTTTGCCGCGAAAACAGCACCCTTCAAAGCGCCGCACACTACTGTGGGAGCCAGGAAAAAGCCCTGGTAAAAAGACTGCATAACGCCCAGAGAAGCGCCGACTTCCCTTCCCAGTCCCGGAGAGGTAAGTCTGCAGGCACAATTCTCAATCAGATTCTCTTTTCCGGCAATATAGCCTCCGATGGGCGCCAGTCCGCCGCCGGGGTTTTTGATTAGTGAGCCGACAATCATATCCGCTCCCACATCGGATGGTTCAAGACGTTCCACAAACTCTCCGTAGCAGTTATCCACCATGCAGATTACATCCGGGCGGCGTTGCTTTATAAAGGAGATCAACTCCCCGATCTCTGCCACTGAATAGCTGGGTCTTGTCTGATATCCCTTGGATCTCTGAATTGTCACAAGCTTCGTCTTTTCATTCAGGGCTTTCTCAATAGCCGGATAGTCAAAATAACCATTGTCCAGAAGTTCTACCTGTCGGTAGGTAATTCCATACTCGGCAAGAGAGCCGTTGGACGGACGGATGCCGATAACTTCCTCCAGTGTATCATATGGTTTCCCCGCCGGAGAAAGAAGTTCGTCTCCCGGGCGCAGATTTGCCGAAAGGGCCAGCGCCAGGGCATGTGTTCCGCAGGTAATCTGGGGGCGTACAAGAGCCGCTTCTGTATGAAATGCGGAAGCATAAACAGCCTCCAGCGTATCTCTCCCCTGATCGTTATATCCATATCCGCTGGCATACTGAAAACATCCTTCATTTACTCTGTTCTCCTGCATGGCCCGGATGACTTTAAGCTGGTTATACTCTGCGGTCCGGTCAAACTCCAGAAAACGCTCTTTTAACTCTGCTTCCGTCTTTTGCCCCAGCTCAAGTATTTCCTTTGAAATTCCCAATTCACTGTACATATATTCTGTTGATGTAATATCCATTATTCTTTTCCTGTCTTTCATCTCTTTTATTTACAAAATCTGTCTTTCTTCCAGGCAGCGGAGCATCTCATCCAGGATCTTTTTCTCATCCTGAAAAAACTGTCCTTTATCCAGCCAGATCACATCCCGCTCCCGCTTAAACCAGGTAAGCTGCCTCTTGGCAAAATGTCTGGTGTCACGTTTTATAATCCGCACAGCCTCCTCCAGAGAACACTCTCCTTCCAGACAGGCATACAGCTCTTTGTAGCCCAGCCCCTGCATGGACGTGCAGGTCCGCTTTACGCCCCGTTCTCTGAGTGACCGGACTTCATCCAGAAGCCCTTCTTTCATCATAACGTCCACTCTTCTGTCAATCCGTTCATACAGGCGGGAGCGGTCATCTGTCAGCACAAAATATGCGTATTGATACGGAGATTCTTTTTCCCGCTCTTTTCTGTTATGTTCTGAGATTCTTTTTCCTGTCTGTCTGTAAAATTCCAGGGCGCGGATCACCCGTTTAATGTTATTCGGATGAAGTTCAGCTGCCGCCTGAGGATCAACTTCATGAAGCAGCTGATGCAGATACTCCGGTCCTTTCTCCTCTGCCGTTCTCTCCAGTTCTCTCCGAAGAGACATATCGCCGTCATTTTCCGTAAAATCAATATCATAGAGCAGCGCCTGGATATAAAACCCGGTGCCTCCCACAACAATTGGAATCCTGTTTCTTGAATAAATTTCCTCTGCGGCCTGTTTTGCAAGATGCTGAAACTTTACAACATTAAATTCTTCTTCCGGTTCCAGCACGTCTACGAGATAATGTCTTATCCCGCCCATCTCTTCTCTGCTGATTTTAGCTGAACCAATATCCATTCCCCGGTATACCTGCATGGAATCGGCGGATATAATTTCTCCGTCCACTGCTTTGGCCAGCCCGATAGACGCAGCCGTTTTTCCCACTGCTGTGGGACCTGTCAGTATAATCAAAGGTCGTTTCATCAGACAATCCTCTTAAACTTCTTTTCCAGTTCTCTTTTTGTCATCGCTATAATTGTGGGTCTTCCATGAGGACAGTGGTATGGATTGTCCAGTGAAAGAAGCTCCCCGATCAGTGCGTCCATCTCCTGCGCCGAAAGTTTATTATTCCCTTTTACTGCCGCCTTGCATGACATGGAAGCCACTTTTTCATCAATCAGTTCCGGAGTCATGGAGGTAGTCAGTCCGTCGGACAGACTGTCGAGCATTTCCATAAGCAGATCCTTCTTCGCTATGCCAAACAGATTGTCCGGAACTGCGCGCACAGCAAATTCTTCTCCTCCGAAAGGCTCAATCTCAAATCCGATTCTTGCGAACCGGTCCATATGCGTATTCAGCACTTCCGCTTCCTGCATGGAAAGGGAGAGAATAATCGGCGGACTTAAATACTGGGAAGTAAATTCTCTGTTTTTCATCCCCTTCAGAGTTTTTTCATAAAGCACTCTTTCATGCGCGGCATGCTGATCAATAATATACAGACTGTCCCGATATTCCACCAGCCAGTATGTTTCAAACACCTGTCCGATCAGCTTGTATTCTGCGCGGACGTCCCGTTTCAGAAAATTTTCTTCAAACAGACCAAGCTGCACAGGTTTTCCCGTTTCTTCCTGTTTTTCCGGCCCGTCTGCTTTTTCAGCCGGCTCCGGTGCCACTCTGCTCTCCGGAGCATCGGGGCCATGCATCTGCTCCCGGATTCTCTCCGTCTGCACTTCCCTGGAACGAAAAAGTTCTCCGTTGGAAGGCACTTCCGCTGAGGATGACCGCTGATGATAAGCCAGAACCCGTTCCCTCATTTTGCGGATAAAATACTCTTCATCCCGGTCTCCGGCAGAAACTGCCGTATCGGTCTCTTTCTTCCTTGCTGATTCCGCTGCAGGCTGCTCAGAAGAAGACTTCACAGCTTCTTCTGCGGCCGGACGGCCCGTCTCTTTCTGTATCATTCCTGCGTCGGTCTGAATTTTATCCCGGATCATTGCCGGCTTACCCGCCGGAACTTCGTACCCGTTCTTTGGCTTCAGCAGGAAGGGACTTTTTTTCTCCGCCTGAGGGGACACAGAAACCGGATCAGGAACCTCGGCTCTCTGAATCAGCTCCGGCTCCAGAAGCGTCCGGTGTACGCCTTCAAAAACTGTATTATATACTTCCTGCTGTCTCTGAAACCGCAGTTCCATCTTGGTCGGATGTACATTGATATCTATTTCATCTCCCTTTACGAGAAAATGAAGAACTGCAAAAGGAAATTTGTGCTGCATGGAAAAGTCCCGGTAAGCATCTTCCAGTGATTTTGAAATCATGGGACTTTTTACATAACGTCCGTTCACAAAAAAATTTTCAAAATTCCGATTTCCTCTTGAAATCACCGGCTTGCCCAGATATCCGGAAATGCCGAAGCCGTTTTTTTCATAATCAATTTCCAGAAGATTTGCTGCCACATCCCTGCCGTAAACATTGTAAATTACATCCTTCAGCTTTCCGTTGCCTGAAGTGCGGAGCTTTTCCTGTCCGTTATTTAAAAACAGAAAACCCACCTCCGGGTGAGAGAGAGAAAGCCGCGTCATCAGATCCTGAACATGTCCTGCTTCAGTCATTGGAGTCTTCAGAAATTTTCTTCTGGCAGGGACGTTGTAAAAGAGCTGCCGGACCACAAAATTCGTTCCATCGGATGCCCCGGTATCCTCAAGAGAGAGCTCCTTTCCGCCTTCAATCACATATCTCGTCCCGAATTCAGCATCTTTTGTTTTCGTTATCAGCTCGGTTTTTGTCACTGCCGCAATACTGGAAAGAGCTTCCCCCCGGAATCCCAGAGAAGAAATAGCCGCAAGATCCTCCACAGTCCGGATCTTGCTGGTTGAGTGGCGAAGAAAAGCTTTTCTCACCTCATCCTGCGGGATTCCGCAGCCGTTGTCCGCAACCCGGATAAAAGAAATTCCGCCGTCGCGGATTTCTACCGTTATGGAATCGGCTCCCGCGTCTATGGCGTTTTCCACCAGTTCTTTTATTACTGAGGCTGGCCGTTCGATTACTTCTCCGGCGGCAATCTTATCAACTGTTATCTGATCCAGCACCTGTATATGCGGCATAGCTTTCTCCTTTCTGTTTTCTGGATGTTTTTCTTTTTCCTGATTTATTTACCATCTGTTTTTCAGTTTATTCTGCAGCCGGTATATAGTATTCAGCGCATCAATCGGGGTCATATTTCCCACATCAATATTTTTCAGTTCTTCCAGCACATCATCGTCTTTGACTGTGTCAAACAGAGACATCTGGGCAATATCTACTTCATCATATTTTCGTGTCTTCGGCTTTTTCTTTGCAGCACGTTCCTTCGAGGCAATTTCACTGACTTTTGCCGTAATATCTTCATTGCTCAGTTCTTCTACGATTTCCTTTGCCCGTTCAATAACCAGGTCCGGAACTCCCGCCAGTTTTGCGACCTGAATTCCATAGCTCTTGTCTGCCCCGCCTTTCACAATCTTTCTGAGGAAAACAATGTCATCCCCTTTTTCCTTTACGGCAATGCAGTAATTATTTACATTGCTGATCTTTCCTTCCAGTTCTGTCAGCTCATGATAATGTGTGGCAAAAAGAGTCTTGGCTCCCAGGAGCCGGCTGTCGCTGATGTACTCGATCACTGCCCAGGCTATAGAAAGACCGTCAAAAGTGCTTGTTCCTCTTCCGATCTCATCCAGAATAAGCAGACTTCTGGAGGTCGCGTTGCGCAGAATATTTGCCACTTCTGTCATCTCCACCATGAACGTACTCTGCCCTGAGGCAAGATCGTCGGAAGCTCCGACTCTCGTAAAAATCCGGTCCGACAGTCCGATATTTGCCTTTGACGCAGGAACAAAGGAACCGACCTGCGCCATAAGCGCGATCAGGGCAGTCTGACGCATATAGGTGGACTTTCCTGCCATATTCGGCCCGGTAATAACTGAAATTCTGTGCTTTTTATCATCCAGATATGTATCGTTGGCAATAAACGTTCCATTCGGGATCATACGTTCCACAACCGGATGCCGGCCGTCTTTGATATCAATAACGCCTTTTTCGTTGATATTCGGGCGGACATAACCGTTGCGTTCCGCCACCAGCGCCAGGGAGGCAAATGTATCCAGCCACGCCACTGCCTTTGCCGTGCGCTGAATCCGGTCCACCTGAGATGCAATCTGATCCCGGACGCTGCAGTACAGCTCATATTCCAGAGCATACAGTTTGTCTTCTGCTCCGAGAATCATATCCTCCAGCTCTTTCAGCTCCGGAGTAATATAGCGTTCCGCATTGGCCAGCGTCTGTTTTCTTGTATAGTAATCCGGCACCATCGACTTGTAGGAATTAGTCACTTCCAGATAATAGCCGAACACCTTGTTATATTTTATTTTCAGATTTTTGATTCCTGTTTTTTCCCGCTCTTCATTTTCCAGTTTTGCCAGCCAGTCTTTTCCGTCGGACTTGGCTCTTCTAAGCTTGTCGACCTCCTCATTATAGCCGTCCCGGATAATATTTCCCTCTTTCATGGCAATGGGAGGTTCGTCCCGGATCGCGCTTTTCAGCAGGCTGCACAGATCCTCCAGCGAATCCATATCCTTATAAATCTCTTTCAGCAGATCAGACTGCATTTCCTCAAGCAGATACCGGATGGGAGGCAGCATTTCCAGAGAAGTTTTAAACGCAGTCAGATCCCGCGGATTGGCTGTCCCATATGTAATCTTCGTAAGCAGACGTTCCAGATCATAAACCGGAGACAGATACTCCCGGATTTCCTCTCTGGAAATCGCCTGATTTTTCAATTCTTCCACGGCATCCAGCCGAAGTACAATTTCTTTTTTATCAATCAGCGGCTGCTCTACACACTTTCGCAGCATCCGGGCGCCCATAGCTGTTTTTGTCTTATCCAGAACCCAGAGCAGGGAGCCTCTCTTCTGTTTTTCACGCAGAGTCTCACACAGCTCCAGATTTCTCCTGGTGGCGCTGTCAAGAAGCATATATTTTCCCGTTACATACGGCGTAATATGAGTCAGATTGGAAAGAGAGTTCTTCTGTGTCTCCAGAAGATACTGAAGAAGCGCGCCGGCACTGATAATGCCGCAGTCATAGTCCTCCAGTCCCAGGCCGACGAAGCCTGATACATGAAAATGTTCCAGCAGCTTTTCTCTGCACAGAGAATCGTCAAAATACCAGGACTCCAGAGAATAAATTGTAATGCCCAGCCGGTCTTTCAGGCCGTCCAGGTCCATTCCGCTCATATAAAAAGCTTCATTGCAGATAATTTCCGCCGGCACGAATCTGCTGATCTCGTCCATCAGCCTGGCGCTGTCCGGCAGCTCCGTCACCAGATATTCTCCGGTGGAAATATCCGCGACAGAAATACCGTACCGGTCCGCAATATAGACAATACACATAATATAATTATTTTTCGTCTCATCCAAAGCCTGCGCATCTACGTTTGTACCGGGGGTAACAATCCGCACAACTTCCCTTTTTACAATTCCTTTGGCCTGCTTCGGATCTTCCGTCTGTTCACAGATAGCCACCTTATATCCCCTGGATACAAGTTTATTGAGATACCCTTCCACAGCATGATACGGAACGCCGCACATGGGCGCCCGCTCCTCCTGCCCGCAGTTTTTTCCTGTCAGGGTAATTTCCAGTTCCCGGGATGCAGTCAGTGCATCATCAAAAAACATCTCATAAAAATCGCCTAGACGATAGAACAGAATGCAGTCCTGATACTGGGATTTTGTCTCCAT
>DWVA01000073.1 GCA_019120475.1 Candidatus Blautia intestinipullorum
CAGTATGTATTTCTCCGAAAAACTATGAGACAAGAGAAGTCTTTCACAGGGCGCTTCTGGACGAACTGCAGAAAAATCAGGTGGACCTTGTAGTGCTGGCCGGATATCTGGTGGCGATCCCGCCGATGATCGTGGAGGCGTACCCAAACCGCATCATCAATATCCATCCGTCTCTGATCCCTTCTTTCTGCGGAACAGGTTTTTATGGGCTTAAAGTCCATGAGGGAGCTCTGGGCCGGGGAGTAAAGGTGACAGGAGCAACGGTTCATTTTGTGGACGCAGGTACGGACACCGGACCGATCATTCTTCAGAAAGCAGTGGAAGTCCGGGAAGGCGATACGCCTGAAATCCTTCAGCGGCGCGTAATGGAAGAGGCGGAATGGAAGATTCTGCCGAAGGCTATCGACCTGATCGCAAATGGAAAGGTAGCTGTGAGGGACGGCAGAGTCCATATCAGCAAATAGATTAGTTTTCTACAGAGGAGCAGGATTATGAAAGTATTGATTGTTGGAAGCGGCGGAAGAGAACATGCGATTGCCTGGAGCGTGGCAAAAAGTCCGAAGGTGGACAAGATTTACTGTGCTCCCGGAAACGCGGGAATCTCCGAGTATGCGGAATGTGTGCCTATCGGCGCCATGGAGTTTGAAAAACTGGCTGATTTTGCAGAGAAAAATGCAGTGGATCTGACGGTGATCGGAATGGATGATCCGCTGGTAGGCGGCGTTGTGGATGTGTTTGAGTCCCGTGGACTTAAGGTGTTCGGGCCGAGAAAGAACGCGGCCATCCTGGAGGGATCAAAAGCCTTCTCCAAGGATCTGATGAAGAAATATCATATCCCTACGGCTGCGTATGAAAATTTCAGCGATGCGGAAAAAGCGCTTAAGTATCTGCGCGAACAGGCAAAATTTCCTATTGTTTTAAAAGCGGACGGTCTTGCTCTTGGAAAAGGCGTTCTGATCTGCAATAATCTGAAGGAAGCAGAAGAGGGCGTAAAGGAGATCATGGAGGACAAAAAATTCGGCAGCGCCGGAAACACCATGGTCATTGAAGAGTTTATGACCGGACGGGAAGTATCTGTGCTTTCTTTTGTGGACGGAAAGACTATCCGGACGATGACCTCCGCCCAGGACCACAAGCGCGCGCTGGACGGGGATCAGGGACTGAATACAGGAGGCATGGGAACTTTTTCGCCAAGTCCGTTCTATACAGAGGAGATTGATAAGTTCTGCCAGAAATACATATACCAGCCCACCGTCGATGCTATGGCGGCTGAGGGACGTCCTTTTACGGGTATTATTTTCTTCGGTCTGATGCTTACGGCAGAAGGCCCGAAGGTTCTGGAGTATAATGCAAGATTCGGAGACCCGGAGGCTCAGGTGGTACTTCCAAGAATGAAAACGGACATCGTAGAGGTTATGGAAGCGTGCATAGAAGGCCGCCTTGACGAGATGGAGCTGGAATTCGAGGATAACGCGGCGGTCTGCGTGGTGCTGGCGAGCGAAGGATACCCGGTAAAATACGAAAAAGGAATTCCTATGTACGGCTTCGAGAATTTTAAAGGAAAAGACGGTTATTACTGCTTCCATGCGGGAACGAAGTTCCAGGACGGACAGATCGTCACAAACGGCGGCCGGGTTCTGGGGATCACCGCAAAGGGAAAAGATCTGAAGGAAGCACGTAAGAACGCCTATGAAGCCACAGAGTGGATTCAGTTTTCCAACAAATATATGAGACATGATATAGGTAAGGCCATTGATGAGGCCTGAAGGAGGAACAGCAATATGTATTGTGTAAAAAAAGTAACAGAGGATATGTACTGGATCGGAGCCAGCGACAGACGTCTGGAACTGTTCGAGAATATTTATCCGATTCCCAGAGGGGTTTCCTACAACTCCTATGTGATCCTGGACGAGAAAACCGTTCTTCTCGACACGGCGGATATCGCAGTATGCAGTCAGTTCATCGAAAATCTGGAGCATGTGCTGGACGGAAGAAATCTGGATTATGTGATCATCAACCATATGGAGCCTGATCACTGCGCTTCTCTGGCGGAGGTGATCCTTCGCCATCCGGAAGCAAAAATCGTAGGCAACGCGAAAACGTTTACCATGATGAAGCAGTTCTTTGACTTTGACGTGGATTCCCGCGCTGTAGCGGTTAAAGAGGGAGATACGCTTACTACAGGAAAGCATACTCTTGCTTTTGCCTTTATCCCCATGGTTCACTGGCCGGAGTGTATGGTGACTTATGACACAGCGGACAAGGTGCTGTACAGCGCCGATGCCTTCGGAACCTTTGGCTCTCTGAATGGAAATATTTTTGCGGATGAAGTGAATTTTGAACAGGAATGGTTGGAAGACGCAAGAAGATATCTGACCAATATCGTAGGCAAATATGGAACACAGATCCAGGCCGCCCTGAAAAAAGCTTCCGCTCTTGACATTCAGATGATATGTCCTCTTCATGGTCCGGTGTGGAGAGAAAATCTTGGATGGTTTATCGATAAATATCAGAAATGGAGCACCTATACGCCGGAAGATCATGCAGTGCTGATCCTGTATGCTTCCATTTATGGAAACACAGAAAACGCGGTGAACGTTCTGGCCGGAAAGCTGGGTGACGCAGGTGAAAAAAATATTGCGATGTATGACGTTTCCAAGACAGATCCGTCATATCTTCTTGCAGAAGCCTTCCGCTGCGACAGGATCGTTTTTGCCTGCCCGACTTATAACGCAGGAATTTTCCCGAAAATGGAAACACTGCTTTCCGAGCTGAAGGCGCATAATTTCCAGAACCGGAAAACTGCGGTGATCGAAAACGGCACCTGGGCGGTTTCAGCAGGAAAGCAGATAAAAGAAATTCTTTCTTCCATGAAGAATATGGAGATTTACCAGGAGACCCTTACTGTAAAATCTTCTTTGAAAGAAGAGCAGACGGCGGCCCTGGACGGAATTGTGGAATTTCTGACAAAATAAAACAGCAGAATTTCGGAATACAGCCTGTGGACGGCTTTTCCGGAAATGAGAAAGGAAGAAGAAATGGGAATAAGTGTAGAAGAGGCAGTGAAGGAAATCCGGGCCAGGGAAGATATTTATGTTCTGTACTCCCAGGTAACGAGACTTCCCTATGTGACCTGCGGAGAAGAAACATATAATGATCAGGCCTGGTTTTTCGCGGAGGAGGAAGCTCTGAAGGAATTTGGAAAAAAGAAGCTGGACGACAAGATCCTTTTGATGGGAATGAAATATGAGAAGAAAAATTTCCCGAGACTTTATGCGCTCCTTTATTCCATTGGCGTAAATTCTCTGATCTGGAATAAGGACGGAAGCCAGGTGGAAGTGGATCTGGAAAAAGTTGCCCGGGAGCCGGATCTGTCCCAGATGCCTCCGGAGAAAAGACCGCTGCTGAATCCGACGCTTCAGCTTTCCGGCATTTACTTTATGCAGGAACTGCGCCGTCCGGTGGAAAAGGAGAAGAGAAAGAATCTTCACGAACAGGAAGAGGAGCTGATCGCGGATCTGAAAAAGGCGGATTTTCTGGTGGCTCTGAACCCGGAAGGGGACGATCCGAAAAAAATCAGCGTGCCCTATCTGAAGAATAAAGACGGAAAGATCATGCAGCCGGTCTTCTCTGACGTGCTGGAATTTGAAAAATTCGCAAGAGGAAAGAAGCTCCGCGCCGCAAAGATTTCTTTTGCCAAGCTTCCTGAAATTCTGATGGAGCAGGCGGAGGCTGTAGTGGTAAATCCGATGGGATTCAATCTTCCGCTGAACAGAGAACAGATGAAAAAGATCATAGGATAAAAAGAAC
>DWVA01000074.1 GCA_019120475.1 Candidatus Blautia intestinipullorum
TCAAAATGGTGGAAAGTATGGTGGAAGTGTATTATAATAGTGGACAGTTCCAGCATACCCTGAACTGGATCATGAGATTTTATGAGGATGCCTTTTCCTTTTTTGAAAGTCTTGGAAAGTTTTATGAAAAGAAAGGATATGGGGAAATTTCTCATTCCAGAATACGCCGTTATGAGATCCTTTTGGAGTTTCTCAGAGAAGAAACAGAAATTTCGGAGGCGGAAGCCTCTCAGAAGATGATCTATGATCTGTATTTGCGAGAAAACCTTAAGAAACGTCCCTGCTTTGCGCCGGACCAGAAAGCATACGAAAAAGCTGTATGGACATACCGGAAGGAACATCAGGTTTCCAAAACCGCTCATATCGAGGTGTTTCAGGACGGAACAGCAGTATTGTTTGATTATGACAGGAGAAGTCCCCTGTCTCATAATGCATTAACGGAAAAGATCTGTCTTTCCTATGGCAGATGATAAAGAGGTGAAAAAAGATGGGAATGTTTGATCCGAAGAAAAGAAAAATAGTCACAGCAGTAATCGCGGTAGTCCTTGTTGCCGCCATGGTGATTCCGACGATTCTTTCTATTCTTGTATGATCGGTAAGCCGTTATGAAACTGGGACAGAAAGCGATGGAAGCGCTGAAAGAGGAAATAACGGGCAGCCTTCTGGAAGGGGATGACCTTGTAGTGGCAGGCGCGATAGCTCTCCAGGGAACGGCGCTTCTTGTAAAATATGAAAGAAAGATACTGGAGAAAACCTTTTCCGGCGGTTTCCTGTATGACGCGGAAAAATGCAGGGAACTTTATGGGATCAACGGAAGCGCTCCGCTAAGAAAAGAGACGTCTGGCCGGAAAGGAAAAACGGCAGAGGAATTTCTGGAGAGATATGGATTTTCGAAGGAGGTAAGCGAACGCTGCCATGCCGTTTACGCAATGGGAGAGGGCGGCGTGCTGTGTGCGCTCTGGAAAATGGCGGAAGCTTCAGGAACAGGGCTGGAAGCAGATCTGCGGAAGATTCCGATAAGACAGGAGACCATTGAAGTCTGCGAGAAATTCGACCTGGATCCCTACCGTCTTTTGTCTTCAGGTTCTGTTCTTCTGGGAACCGGCAGAGGAAGAGAGCTTGCGGAGGCTTTTAACCAAAGAAAAATACCGGCGGCGGTGATTGGAAGGGCAGTAAAAGGAAACAACAGAATTTTATACAGCGGGAAGATCACCCGGTTTCTGGATCGTCCCGGGCAGGACGAGATCACAAAAATGCCCTGGGGAGACAAATGGAAAAGCCGGGGACTCTTTCCGGGACAGGAAAGGAAAAATACGGTATGGCAGGACTGAATATCGTACTACATGAGCCGGAAATCCCGTCAAACACAGGGAATATCGGGCGTACCTGCGTCGCTACGGGGACAAGGCTGCATCTGATAGAACCTCTGGGATTCCGTTTGAATGAAAAAGAGATCAAACGGGCGGGAATGGATTACTGGAAAGATCTTGATGTAACGACTTATCTGGACTATGCGGATTTTCTGCGCAGAAATCCGGGGGCGAAAATATATTACGCCACAACAAAGGCTCCTCAGACTTATACGGAGGTCCATTATGAAGAAGACTGTTTTTTGATGTTCGGAAAGGAAAGCGCCGGAATTCCGGAGGAGATTCTTTTGGAAAATCAGGCACAGTGCATCCGGATTCCTATGCTGGAAGATATCCGGTCTCTGAACTTAAGCAACGCAGCGGCCATCGTGCTTTACGAGGCGCTGAGGCAAAATGACTTTTGCCACTTGAAAAGAGAGGGACAGCTTACCAGATATCAATGGAAATAAAAAAGACGGGACAGGCAGGTCCGCGGCAGTAAGAAGGATATGACAGAGAAGGAGGGACAGAATGGAACTGGGAAAATATCGTTTATATTCAGAAATGGCAAGAGGCGGAAAAAAGGCGGAGCTTGTATTTAAAGGCGCCCGGGTATTTATGGCGCACACCGGAGAATTTGTGGATGGAGACGTGGCGGTTGCGGACGGTATTGTCCTTGGAGTAGGGCATTACAGCGGCCGGCGGGAAATCGATCTTACGGGGAAATACCTCTGTCCCGGTTTTATTGACAGTCATCTTCATCTGGAATCCACTCTGGTAACGCCGGGAGAACTGATCCGGCAGGCCGCTCTGTGCGGAACGACTACTTTTATCGTAGACCCTCATGAATCTGCCAATGTATCCGGCAGCGAGGGAATTGATTATATTTTAAAGCAGACGGAAAATGTTCCGGCAAATGTGTATGTAATGATGCCTTCCTGCGTACCGGCTACCGATGTGGACGACAACGGATGTACGCTTACCGCGGGAAAGATGAAATCATATCTGGATCAACCGCGTATCCTGGGACTTGGAGAAGTAATGGACGCTGTTTCCGTGGTCAACGGAAGTGTTTCCATGCATGAGAAGCTGGCGTTGTTTGAAAACCGCGTCAGGGACGGTCATGCGCCATTTCTGGAACCGGGAGATCTGGCTGCCTATGCTCTGGCCGGGATTTCTACAGATCATGAGTGTGTGGATTATGATTATGCCATGGAGGAATGCCGGAACGGGATGTATGTACTGATCCGGGAAGGAAGCGCCGCAAGGAATCTGGACGCTATTGTAGGAGGAATCGTCAGCCGTCACACGGATACATCTTTTTTCTGCTTTTGTACGGATGATAAGCATATTGAAGAGATCCGGCGGGAAGGCCACATCAATTATAATATCAAAAGAGCGGTTCAGTTAGGGCTTCCTGTGGAAAAAGCTCTGAAAATGGCTACCATCCAGGCGGCGCGCTGTTACGGCCTTTCCCGTCTGGGAGCAATTGCGCCGGGATATCAGGCGGATTTTACTGTTCTGGACAATCTAAAGGATCTGAATGTCCTGGAGGTTTATCATAAGGGCAGGAAGATCCTGGCGGAAAGCCATGGAAACATACCGCCTTGTCCGCCGGATCTGAAACAGACGGTCCATTTAGATCATTTCAGCCAGGAACAGCTTATACTTCCCCACGCAGGAGGCAAAGCCCATGTTCTCCAGATGATCGGCGGTCAGATCGTAACAGAGGATCTCCGTGAGGAAGTGCCTTTTCAGAAGACAGAGAAGGGGAACGTTTTTATTCCGGAAGGCGGTTATCTGAAGATTTCCGCTGTGGAACGGCATAAAAATACGGGAAAGACCGGCGTGGGGATCGTAAAAGGATTCGGGATCAAGGGCGGCGCCATCGCCTCCAGTGTTTCCCACGATTCCCATAATCTGATCGTCATAGGAGATAATGACAGGGATATGTATCTGGCAGTCCGGGAACTGATCCGCACACAGGGAGGCTATACCCTGGTGGAGAATGGAAAAGTTTATGAGACGCTGCCGCTTCCGATAATGGGACTGATGAGCGACGCCGGATATGAGACGGTGAACAAAGTTTTAAAGAAAATGATCGCCAAGGCTTATGAAATGGGGATTCCCAAGGATTTTGATCCCTTTATCACGCTTTCGTTTATGGCGCTTCCGGTTGTTCCGGAAATACGGATCACTCCCCGGGGAGTTTACCTTGTAAAAGAAGAGAGACTTCTGAAAACACCGTTTGAACAGTAAAAGAGAAAAGCAGGATGGAAAACCGGCAGAAGCCGGCTTTCTATCTTGCTTTTTCTAAAGTAAAAATAAACTCTGTCCCCACACCTTCTGTACTGATCACATTGATATTTTCTCCATGAGCGCTGATGATCTCCTTGACAATGGCAAGTCCGAGACCGGTTCCGGTCTGATCCTTTCCCCTTGAGATATCTGTTTTGTAAAAACGCTCCCAGATCCGGTGAAGGCTCTGTTTGGGAATCCCGATTCCATGATCTTTGACGGAGACAAAAATTTTATCATTTTTTTCCGTTGTCTCAATGATGATGGTAGAATTATTGCGGCTGAATTTGATCGCATTATTCAGAAGATTATGAAGCACCTGCTGGATCTGATCTACGTCAGCTTTGGCGTACAGCTCTTTTCCTGAAAGAACAAGTTCCAGGAGAATCTTGCGCCTGGTACAGTCGCCTTCGTATGTGGCGGCTGTTTTTTTGATGACTTCATTGATATCAAAAGTCTGGATCTTCAGCAGCCGTTTATGGATATCCAGTTCGTTTAATGTGAGAAGCCCTTCCGTAAGTTTTTCCAGACGTCCCGCCTCATAAGCGATGATCTTTAAATATTTTTCCTGGCTGTCCGCCGGGATCACCCCGTCCAGCATTGCGTCCACATAGCCTTTGATGGAGGTAAGGGGAGAACGGAAATCATGGGAAATATTGGAAATAAACTGTCTTTGATATTCCCCGTTCCTGTTCAGCTTTTCCGCCATATAATTCAGGCTGTTGGCAAGATAGCCGATTTCATCCTCCGAGGAAACCGGGATTTTATAAGCCAGATTTCCATTGGCAAATTCCGAGGCGCCCCGGATGATCTCCTTCAGAGGTTTATGAACATAACGCTGATAGATCAGAAGAAGAAGAAATACCATCAGATATACGGCAAGGAAAAGAAGCTGGATGATAAAAAGAATTTCTCCGCGTTTCTGATACAGATCGCTCATCCGATAGTGAATGGCAACGTATCCCTTGGTAGTCATATTATCGGTAATAGGAGCAAGAACACTGAGGTATGTATCCTGAAAATAGCCGTAAAAATCTCCTACACGGTAATAATTGCTTCCCCAGTCGGAAGGATCGAAGCCTTTTAGCTCGATAGGATGACTGGGGGAAATATCCGTTCTGGTGCTGACGATAATGCCGCCTTCATTGTTTATGATCCATACAATACTGGAAGGATAGTCGGAGATCATATACAGATTCGACTGGATACTGCTTAAATTTGAAGAGGAAATATTGTTCTTGACAGAACTGTTTTCCGCCACATGAGTGGCGTCCAGATAAAGGCTTTCGCTGATATCCTGTTCCAGAGCCGATTCAATCATATAGGAGCCGACCAGAGTGATGAAAAGAAAGCCGAGAATTCCGATCAGTATGTAGCCTTCCAGAAATTTCAGCGAAATTCTCTTCCTCATTTGGTTTTCACCTCAAATTTATACCCGATTCCCCATACAGTAGAGATGCTCCAGTCGGGGTGATCTTTGATCTTTTCACGGAGACGTTTAATATGTACGTCTACGGTTCTGGTATCTCCGATATATTCATATCCCCATATGTGATCCAGAAGCTGTTCCCTGGTAAACACCTGATTGGGAGAGGATGCCAGAAAATAAAGAAGCTCCAGTTCCTTCGGCGGCATATCGATCTGCCTGCCCATATAGGTGACGGAATAGTTTGTCAGGTTAATGGTCAGATCCGGATAGGAAACAGATTTTTCGTTGGATACGGAAGCAGGCTGTTTGACCTTGAAACGGCGGAGTACCGCGCGGACCCGGGCTACCAGTTCCTTAGAATCAAAAGGCTTGATGATATAATCGTCCGCGCCAAGCTCCAGCCCCAGGACCTTGTCAAAGGTTTCTCCCTTGGCGGAGAGCATGATGATAGGAACGTCGGAGGTATGACGGATCTCCCTGCATACCTGGTAGCCGTCAATGCCCGGAAGCATCAGATCCAGGAGAAGAAGATCCGGCTGGAAGCTCTGGAATTCTTTCAGAGCCTGTTCTCCGTCGTTTACGATCTTTGTTTCAAAACACTCCTTTGTAAGATAAAGAGAAATCAGCTCTGCAATATTGTTGTCGTCGTCGATGATCAGTATTTTCTGTTTTGCGGCCATAATAACTCCTCCTTTTACTTTTATTTTTTCAGTTCCACGATAGTAACTCCGGCGTCTCCTTCGCCGAATTCGCCCAGTCGGAAGGAGTCTACATGTTTCTGTCTTCTGAGATAATTGTGGATTCCTTTTCTGAGAGCTCCGGTACCTTTTCCGTGGACAATACGCACAGTTTTCAGATGGGCGATGTAGGCGTCGTCGAGATATTTGTCAAGCTCTGCCACCGCCTCGTCAACAGTTTTTCCAAGAAGATTGATCTCAGTGGAAACACTGGCGGATTTGGACATTCTGATCTTTCCGGCGCCTGTTCTCTGAAGAGAGGGAGCGGTGATCACTGGCTCGTCTATGAGCTCCAGATCGGAGATATGTACCTTGGAACGGATGATCCCCATCTGAACAAAGAGAAAGCCTTTGGAATCCGGACGGCTTCCTACAGTACCCTTGAGGTTCATGCTGAGTACTTTTACGGAATCGCCGGGATGCACATCCTTGGCGGTAAGCTGCTTTTTCGGCTGCTTTTTCTCTACAGGACGGGACATTTTCTTTTCCGCCCGGTCCATTCTCTTCCGGAGTTCCTGGCGTTCCCGCTCCACAGAAGCTGTGTCCACATGATCTTTCTGAAATTTGTGGAAAAGCTTCATAGTCTGATCCGCATATTCTTTGGCTTCTTCCAGAATTTTGTGAGCCTCCTCGTTGGCCTGCCGGATGATCCTGTCTTTCTGGGAGTCCAGTTTTTCCTGGCGGGCTTCAAGCTGAGCCTTTAACTGCCGGATCTCTTCTTTATACCGGGCAGCCTCCTGGCGTTCCTTTTCAAGCGTTACTCTATTTTCCTCAAGAGAAGAGATCACATCCTCAAAAGATTCATCCTGCTCGCTGATCTGTTCCCTGGCCTTCTGGATAATTTCATCGGAAAGCCCAAGTCTGGAGGAAATGGCAAAGGCGTTGCTCTTTCCCGGGATTCCGATAAGAAGACGGTAAGTGGGGCGTAAGGTTTCCACATCAAATTCGCAGCAGGCATTCTCTACGCCTGGAGTAGAAAGGGCATAAACCTTAAGCTCACTGTAATGTGTGGTAGCCATAGTGCGGATCCCTTTCTGATGCAGGTAGGAAAGAATGGAAATGGCAAGGGCCGCCCCCTCAGTCGGATCTGTACCTGCTCCCAGCTCGTCAAAAAGCACCAGAGAATTTCTGTCCGCTTTGTCAAGAAAAGAAACAATATTTGTCATATGGGAGGAAAAGGTACTGAGGGATTGCTCAATACTCTGTTCATCTCCGATATCTGCGTAAATTTCATGAAAAAGAGCCAGCTCGCTGCGGTCCAGAGCCGGGATATGAAGACCGGACTGTCCCATCAGGGTGAGAAGCCCCGCTGTTTTCAGAGAAACAGTTTTTCCGCCTGTGTTGGGGCCGGTGATAATGAGAAGATCAAATTCATCCCCAAGACGGATATCAATGGGGACCGCTTTCTTTTTAAGGATCAGCGGATGGCGGGCCTGTCTCAGACGGATCCTCCCTTCCTCATTAAAGACGGGTTCGCTTCCGTTCATATCCATGGCAAGAGCTGCCCGGGCAAAAATAAAGTCAAGCTGAACCATTAACGTCAGGTTCAGGGAGACTGCCTCCCGTTCCGCGGCGATCTGTTCGCTTAAAGAGGCAAGAACAGCCTCGATCTCCTTCTGCTCCTGAAGCTCAAGCTCCCGCATATCGTTATTCAGTTTTACAACAGCCATCGGTTCGATAAACAAAGTGGAACCGGTGGAGGACTGGTCGTGGATCATGCCGGGAACCTGACCTTTATATTCGGCTTTTACCGGAATACAGTATCTTCCGTTCCGCATGGTGATCACAGAGTCCTGGAGATAATTTCTGGCGCTTCCGTTGACAAGACCGGAAAGCTGGGTATGTATGCGGTCGTTGGTGATCTTCATGTTTCTGCGGACGCTGCGGAGTCCCGGACTTGCGTCGTCGCTGATCTCATCTTCCGAGAGAATGCAGCGGCGGATTTCACTGGAAAGAGGTGTAAGAGGAGAAAGCCCCTCAAACATGGCGTCCAGTGAATCAGCAGGGGCGTCATTTCTGTCTTTCCGGGAATATGCTTTGACCCGGGAAGTGTTTTCCAGAAGAGCGCAGACTGCCAGAATCTCCACAATTCCCAGAGTACTGCCGATCTCCAGCCGTTTCAGAGAGCCGCGTACATCCTTTACACTGCCAAAAGAAACAGAGCCTTTCTGGAAAAGCCGGGTCAGTGCGTCTTTTGTCTGTGTCTGCATCAGCCGGATCTGCTCTATGTCTGTGGAGGGAGTCAGATTGCGGCAAAGTTCCTTCCCCATAGGGGAGGACGCTTTTTCTGTAAGTTTCTCTATGATCTTTGGATATTCCAAAGAAACTAATGCTTTTTGATTCATAAATTCTCCTGTCAGTACAGCGGCGGCGTACAGAAAGACATGCTGGCGCTGTACACGAACGCTGGTTGTTTCACAATAAATTTCTTTCGCAAAGAAAAACAATTCCGTTTAAAATCAGCCTTTTCTTTACTACGTCTATTCTACATGATTTGTTCCGGATTGAAAAGGAAAATGTATTTTTTATTCTATTTTTTATTCATAAAAAGTTCATAATGTTCTGGTAATATATGATTTAAATTATCAGGTTTATGGGAGAATGGTTATGGCTGACAGAAATGATCAGGACTATCCTTTTATAAAAGAAACAATTAAAAAAAGACCTGTAAATATAAGGGAAGCTGTACATAAGCTTTTGATGGCCGCGGTATGCGGAATTGTTTTCGGATGTTTTGCGGTAGCGACGATGGCGGTGCTCATGCCGTTTGTGCAGAAAAGTTTGGGAAAGGATGAAACCGGACAGAAAACAGTCCGCCTGTCTCCCCCTGCGGCCAGCCAGTCTGATACTTCTTTAGAAATACAGCAGTCAGGAGAGGATGAAGCCCAGGAGGCGGAGATACTGCAGTCTGTTTCCGGCGGGGCTTCTCAGACAGCAGAAGCGGCAGAACAATCACAAAACAGCGAAGCAGTATCCGGCAGCGGGAACGGCTCTGCTGTGTATGCAGACGATCTTGCGGATCATCTGGAAAATATTTATAAAGAAATCAAGAAGATCGCCCAGGAACCGCAGAAGGCTCTGGTAAGAGTTACGGGAATCGGAGAAAACCAGGATCTTCTGGATCATTCCTCATTAACCTATGGAGACGAAGAGGGAATTATTTTTCTGAAAAATGAGGAGGCTTTTTACATACTGACCATATCGGACAGCCTGGGAGAAGGAGAAAACTACCGGGTAGTGTTTTCAACAGGAGACACTGCTGAAGGAACCTTGTGCGGAGTGGATAGCAGATCAGGCCTCCTGGTGATCCGTGTATCTTTTGATGAAGTAGAGGAGGAAACACGCAGGGAGGTTCCGGCTGTTCCTTTGACCATGAAGGCGGATCAGGAGCAGGCGGATCCAGTCATCGCCATAGGAAGCCCTACCGGAGACTCAGATACTCTTGTCTATGGAAATATTACGTCTGTTCAGGGAAGATACCGGATTGCTGACGGAGAATACACGATTCTCACAACAGATATGGTGGGAAGCAGCAGCGGCGGAGGCGTCCTTCTGGATATGGAAGGCCAGATGATAGGAATCATCATTAACGAGGACGAGGAGGACGGAAATGTGATCCGGGCAGTATCTGTTGCGCAGCTCCGGTCGATCCTGGAAATGCTTTCCAACGGAGAAAGTATCCGGTATCTGGGAATTCTGGGCGAGACGGTAACGGAAGAGAAGTCGCAAAATCTGGAAATTCCGCAGGGAATCTATGTGGACGGAGTAGAAGAGAATTCTCCGGCAATGTCGGAGGGAATTCAGAGCGGCGATATAGTATATGAAATAGGCGGAAAAAAAGTCGACAGTATGGAAGAATACTCCGAAGCGCTGCAGGAACTGACTGCATGGGAGAAGACCAAGATTTCGCTTTACCGCAGAAATCCTTCCGGAGAGTATGTGGAAGTGGATCTGAAGATAATGGTGGAAGAAAATTAAATGCAGGCATCCGGAAATTTATGAAATTGAGATTATCTGTCAGAAGGCCCGCTGTCATACGGAAATCCGAAATGATCTTCTGTATGACGGCGGGTCTTGTCATTAGGAAAAATATATTATATAATGTGCAAAAATGCTGAGCTTCCCCTTCGGTTCAGAGTAATATTGCAAAATGCGGTTCCGTCAGGCTGCGCAGGAACAGGGAAGATCAGCCGGAAAATAATATCAGATAACAGAAAGGCAGAAAATCATGCGTTTTATTAACGAATTACATGAAGGAGACAGAATCAGCGGGATTTATCTCTGTAAACAGAAACAGTCGGCAGTGACGAAAAACGGGAAGCCTTATGACAGTATTATTCTCCAGGATAAAACAGGAGTGCTGGACGGAAAAATCTGGGATCCTAATTCTCTGGGAATTGATGAATTTGACGCGTTGGATTACATAGAGATCATGGGCGATGTGACCAGTTTTGCAGGCGCCATGCAGGTAAATATAAAAAGAGTCCGGAAAGCGGGAGAAGGGGAATACGATCCGGCGGATTATCTTCCTGTCAGCGAGAACAGCGCGGATGATATGTACCGTCAGCTTCTGGATGTGATAGGAACGATCCAAAATCCATATCTGTCCGCTCTCTTGAAGAAATTATTTGTGGAGGACCGGAATTTCCTGAAATCCTTCCAGGAACATTCCGCAGCCAAGACGGTTCATCATGGTTTCATCGGAGGCCTGATGGAACACACCTTAAGCGTTACGAGACTTTGTGAATATATGGCAGGAGCTTATCCGCTGCTGAAGAGAGATCTTCTGATCACAGCAGCTCTTCTTCATGATGTGGGAAAAACAAAAGAATTGTCCCCGTTCCCCTTAAATGATTATACAGATGAGGGACAGCTTCTGGGCCATATTGTTATCGGGGCCCAGATGATCCATGATCTGGCAAAAGAAATTCCGGATTTTCCGGAAACTCTGGAAAACCAACTTATCCACTGCATCCTTGCTCATCACGGGGAACTGGAATTCGGCTCGCCTAAGAAACCGGCTCTTGCAGAGGCAGTTGCTCTGAATCTTGCAGATAATACAGATGCGAGAATGGAAACACTGACAGAAATCTTTGCCGCAGATAAAGGCAAAAAGGAGTGGTTGGGATATAACAGACTTTTTGAATCTAATCTGAGAAGGACAGGAGACGTATAAGGCTCATGGAATATCGCAAAAACGACAGGATAACATTAAAGATCGTAGACTGCGGGACAGACGGTGAAGGCATCGGCAAGGCTGATGGCTTCACTGTTTTTGTAAAAGACGCAGTGATCGGGGACGTAGTTTCCGTAAAAATAATGAAAGCCAAGAAAAACTATGGATATGGAAAACTGGAGCAGATTCTGGAGCCGTCTCCATACAGGGTAAAGCCTCTGTGCCCTTCCGCGCGCCAATGCGGAGGCTGTCAGCTTCAGGAGATGTCTTATGACCAGCAGCTTGTATTCAAAGAAAAAAAGATCAGGGGGAACTTGGAACGTATCGGAGGTTTTACGGATATTCCTATGGAACCCATTATCGGAATGGATGATCCATGGCATTACCGGAATAAAGCCCAGTTTCCGGTAGGAAGAAATAAAGAAGGCAGGCTGGTGACAGGGTTTTATGCCGGCCGTACACATGTGATCATCGAAAACAGAGACTGTGCCATTGGGATTCCTCAGAATAAAGAAATTCTGGACAGGGTACTGTCTTACATGGAAAAATATCATGTAGAACCCTATAATGAGACGAACGGAAAAGGCCTTATAAGACACATTTTTATACGATGCGGATTTTATACCGGCGAACTGATGGTATGTCTGATCATAAACGGCGGTTCAATACCACATCAGAGGGAGCTGGTGGATTCTCTTACTGAAATTCCCGGAATGACCAGTATCTCTTTAAATATTAACCGAAAGAGGAGCAATGTGATCCTGGGAGAAGAGGTAAGAGTTCTATGGGGACAGAGTTATATTACGGACAAGATCGGGAATATTTCCTATCAGATATCTCCTTTGTCCTTCTTTCAGGTGAATCCCCGACAGACGGTGAAGCTTTATTCCAAAGCTCTGGAATATGCGGATCTTCACGGAGAGGAAACTGTCTGGGATCTTTACTGCGGCATTGGTACGATCTCGCTTTTTCTGGCGCAGAAGGCAAAGTTCGTCAGAGGGGTAGAGATTGTTCCTCAGGCTATCGAGGATGCCCGGAAGAACGCGGAACTGAACGGGATCACCAATGCAGAATTTTATGTGGGAAAGGCGGAGGAAGTGCTGCCGGAATACTATGCCCGGTATGAACAGGAACAGGGAGAGAAAGCACATGCGGATGTAATCGTGGTGGATCCCCCGCGGAAGGGCTGCGATCAGGCTCTTTTGGATACCATTGTGAAAATGCAGCCGGAGAGGATCGTCTATGTAAGCTGTGATTCAGCTACCCTGGCAAGAGATCTGAGGTATCTCTGCGACAGGGGGTATGAATTAAAAAAGGTATGCGGAGCAGATATGTTTCCGCAGGGGGTGCACGTGGAGACTGTGGTAAGACTACAAAGGAAACATATCTAGAAATCCTTGAATTTACGCACTTTGTTGACTTTTTCAGTTTCAACAGATTAGAGGAAAATCACAAGGAAAAGGTACTTGTAAACAAAGTAACCGTTGTGGTTGCCTTAGACCTCGGTACGGGGAACACAAAAAATCCTGGATTATGAAAGTGAATATAGAGCTATCAATACATTGATAGAAGATAGGGATACTTGCAGCAGAGTGTCCCTATTTTTTTATACAAAATTTTAAAATTCAGGAGGAAAAACAAATGGGAACAACACAGCGTAAAGAGCAAAGAAAAATGAAATTGGAAAAGGAAATCATTATTTTAACAAAACTGCATCAGAACACGGATAAAAGAGAACTCATCCAAAATATTAATCATGTTTTGAAAGCTCAGGGGATTCATCTGAATAGGAAAGTTAAATGGATCTGTAAAGTGACAGGTTCTCCGGAAGGGACAGTATATACATGGTTTACCAATGCCAGATGCCGGCGAGAGAACAAAATCCCGTTGTATGCCCTGTGTCAGATGGCGCTCGCCTTAAGAATATCTGTATATAAGTTTTTCAGAGCCGATAATTCTGTGGCGGATAAAGAAAAACAAAAGATTGACCGAAGATGTAAGCTATACTGGCATCTGCGGAGAAATGTGGCAGAAGATTTATGGAATGGTACTCATGCCGAAAACGATACATGGCAGAAACAAACGCTAGATATTAAGCGAGAGTTTCTGGACGGATTATATCTGAAAATGATGAATGACGAGTTAAATTAGAAAAAATTAATAGTGGAGGAAAATCAGATGACAAAGAACACAGCGACAGGAGCAAAACAGGAAAGAAAAATCACTTTCAAAAACAAGGAACATGAAAAATTTTACAATACCTATCTTTCAAAATGCCCATATCAGGATTCGTATCACAAAACGCTTATTTATTGCCTGGGACTGTCGGAAGATACCAGACGGAACGTAAACCGGATCTATGACTTTGAGACGGGATTTATAAAGCCGGAGTGTCTGCAGGAAGGCTGGCAGACCAGCGGCAGTGAACGGATTGTCCGTTTGGCGTTTAACCTTTACACAGACGGAACACCTACAACGGATGAATATGACGATACGGAAGAACAGATCACAGAGACACGGCTTTATTCCGTCAGCGATATATTCTGCACAGGGGACGCCAAATATTTTTGGGAAGCAATCAAAATCCGCTATCCGGATTACTGCTTCTATGTGGACTGGGAGGAGATGTTTTATGCTGAAGATTAGGCTGCAGGGAACCGTGAAGGATATTCGCTGGTTTAAACGTCTGCTGGAGAGCCACCCGGAGATCCGGGTTCTCTCCGTATCGGAGATATTTTCTAATAAGGGGACGAATCGATATTTCCGCTCCTATGCGGAAGTGGAAAAGACAGAAAAGAAAGAGGAAGAAAGGTAGGTAAGAGATATGTGCAGAATTATCGCAATCGCAAACCAAAAGGGCGGTGTCGGAAAAACAACGACGTGTGTAAATTTAGGTATCGGTCTGGCAAGAGCCGGGAAAAAGGTGCTTCTGGTAGAAGCGGATGCCCAGGGCAGCATGGCAGTGAGTTTAGGCATCCGGGAGCCGGATGAACTGGATGTAACCTTAGTCAATATCATGGAGAAGGTTATCAATGACGAGGATGTGGAACCGGGAGAGGGGATTATCCACCATGAGGAAGGGATTGACTTTATCCCCGCCAATATTGAGCTTGCCGGACTGGAAACTTCCCTTGTAAATGTGATGAGCCGGGAGCAGGTACTTCGCCTGTATCTGGACGAAGTAAAAGGAGACTATGATTACATCCTGATTGACTGTATGCCTTCTTTGGGAATGATTACCATCAATGCCCTGGTAGCGGCGGACAGTGTGCTAATCCCGGTGGAGGCGGCTTATCTTCCGGTAAAGGGATTACAGCAGCTTATCAAGACTATCGGCAAGGTACATAGACGGCTGAATCCCAGGCTGTCTATTCTGGGGATTCTGTTGACAAAGGTTGACCGCCGGACAAACTTTGCACGGGATATTTCTGAGCAGATCCGGGAGGTATACGGCAATAATATCCATATCTTTGAGAACTGTATCCCTATGTCTGTACGGGCGGCGGAGACAACAGCGGAGGGAAAGAGTATCTATCTTCACGATCCGAAAGGAATTGTGGCAGAGGGATACCGCCACCTGACCGGGGAGGTGCTTGCAGATGAAAAGTAAGAGTGCGGAAAAGATTAGGCTGACTTCCTATGACGAACTGTTTGGAGCAGAAGATAACAACGTGGAGGGAACTTATACCACTATTCCATTGAGCCAGCTTCGGCCTTTTAAAAACCATCCGTTTAAGGTACTGGATGATGAAAAAATGCAGGAGACAGTGGAAAGTGTCATTCAGCACGGCGTGATCCAGCCGGGAATTGTGCGTCCATGTACAGACGGATATGAGGTGGTGGCAGGACACCGGAGATGGAGGGCATGTGAGCTGGCAGGAAAGGCAGAGATGCCGGTCATTATCCGGGATCTGGACGATGACGCTGCCACCGTGTTGATGGTAGACACCAATATCCAGAGAGAAAACCTTCTGCCCAGCGAGAAAGCCAGGGCTTATAAGATGAAATATGAGGCGCTGAAACATCAGGGAAGCAAAGGAGACAAACACACGGCAGACGTCGTGGGAGAGAAAGCCGGGGACAGCGGACGGACAGTGCAGAGATATATCCGGCTTGCAAGCCTGATTGATGGGCTTCTGGAGCTGGTGGATACAGGCAAGATTGCGATAATAGCCGGGGAACGCTTATCCTTTCTGAAGCCGGAAGAACAGGAGATGGTGCTGGGAGCAGCGGGGAACATTGGCGCTTATCCATCTCCGGCACAGGCAGGACAGCTCAAAGCTATGAGTGAGGAAGGAACATTGTCAGAAGGAAGTATCTATGCGCTTTTGGTAAAGAAAGAGAACGGCGGCCAGAGCGTAACGATCTCTTCAAAGAAGATCCGGGATTACTTCCCGCCGGCATATACGAAAACGCAGATTGAGGAAGTGATCTATTCGC
>DWVA01000075.1 GCA_019120475.1 Candidatus Blautia intestinipullorum
GAATACTATACTATCATAACGGAACAAATGAAATTTGAGAACGAAAATTTCGCATCATGCTGCGAAAAATGGAGCGTTTTCTGTCACTTGCGCGGACACAGGTATGTTATGATACGCAGCATATCATATGCAATAGAAGTATCCCCCCTGATCATTCTGCATTTTCCTCTGCTCACTCCCAGAAAATTTCTGGATGCCCAGATATTCAATCTTCGCTTTTCAGACCCATCGGAAATGACGCAGATTGCGGACAAGCTCCGGTGGTACCGCTACAGGCACGCCCTGCTTCAGAGCGAGGTCGCGGACCGGATCGGGGTCGATCCGAAAACCTACATGCGTTATGAAGAATATGGCCGAGATTACTATCCAATCGAGCATATGCAAAAGCTTGCTGGGATGTACGTTGTCCCTGTCGAAAGCTTGCTGGATGACTACAACCTATTTTTGTACCATGATCAGGGACGGCAGATTCGAGAGAGGCGCTTATCCCAGAAACTGACGCAGAAAGCCTATGCTGCAAATCTTGGAGTCTCGCTGGATAAGCTCAAGAACTGGGAGGAAAATAGGGTAAGGATGTTCAAATCCACATGGGAGAAGTATTTCCGGTAAACAAAGCCGCCCGCTGCAGTCACAGCTGACTGCAGCGGGCGGTTCCTTTATGTATTCATGATTTTGCGGCCTTCTTCTTTGCTTTGATGACATTCACCACTGCATCCACCAGTTCCAGCTTCTGCTCGGTGGGACAAGGCATTTTTTCGATCATCTTCTGGGCGTGTTCTGCGTGGAAACGGGCCAGCGTTTTCTCCAGTTCTTTTTTGCCCTGCTGTGTCCTGGGCAGGATCAGGAATACTTCTATGTCTGTCCCTCCTTTCTGCGGACTGGTTCAATCTATGCGGCGAAGCTTGTACATTATCCCTCACCGGCTTATGGCTGTGCCTCTTTCACAATGAGTTTTGCGTTGGCAGGGTAATTGAGAGTGATCAACGACGGCCTGCCAAGCCCCTGTTTCCTCCGGATAATGAGGCCGCAGTATTCCAGCTCCCGGAATATCCTTGTGACGCATTGCCTGCTGCGATGCAGTCGTTCCTGTGCCTGTTCCACCGTGAAATACAGGCGGATAGTTCCGTCCGGCTCTATGTAACCGTTCTGTTTGGAAATACTTGCCCGGTCCAGCAGCATCGCATACAGCACCTTGGCATCGTTGGTGATGTCCCGCAGCGCCTCATCCTGAAAAAGAAATCTGGGCAGAGGTATATAGGAAGCTGCCGGACTTTGTGTGGTAAATTTGCAAAATTCTTTCACAGTGCCTCCCTCCCATCCATCTTATCCGGACTGCTGTTGATTGGATTGATGGATAACTATCTTGAGAGTTGATTATTTCTTATTAGTTAGGGAATGAATTTCATCTGTCAGGAGCGATCAGAAAACCGCCGTCCAGAAATCCAACAGCGGATCGCTCTGGAGCGTCAGAATTTCTGCAATCTGAAAACCCGGCGACGGAGAATGCCGCTGCAATCATAGCTCATCCTTCTGGTACTGCTTCAAAAGCTTCCAGACTTCGCCAACCTTTTCTTTCAGATCCGCCGTATCATCTTCATAAAAATGTCCGGTCTGATTGATGCGGCGGCAGATGTGGTTGATGTTCACTGCAATCCTGCTGACAGCTGCAGCCAGCTTTTTCTGCTCAGTGTAGTCCACCTGGATGATATAGCCGTCAATCAGCATTTTCCGTGCGTATGCCCCAAAGTTCCGGATTCTGAGCTGCTGCATCTTTTGCAGAATGATGTTCCACTCCGTTTCATTCAGACAGATTTTCTTTCGGATAGGTCGGGTGCGTTTCGGCATTGCATCCTCCTTACAGCAGCGTCAGGACAGACACGCCGTCCTCATAGTGAATGTCGAGATACCCCCACTCATTCAGCTCCGAAAAAATCTTAGAGAGCGTTTCTTCTGTCATGTGCAGCTCCCTGGCCATCTCAGCAAGAATCCACTGGCTTTCATCACAGGTGTACAGGATAGCAGCAGTGATTTTGGCGTCGTTGGAGAGGTGCGGATTCAGCAGCATATCCGTCGGGATGGGTGTTCTGCGGATGTGGGCATTATTATGGTTCAGGTTCATCATAGTTTGGGCTCCTTTCAGATTTTGAAATACGATTTAACTTGTTTGAACGTTGTACTGAAGGACGTCGCCTTTCACTATCCCACGGACAGAATAATGTTTTTTGTCACGCTTCTGTCATACAGCACTTCCTGTAAGACGGGCATTTTGCCTCTCTTCACTTTTCAACGGACATTATATTGCGGATTGTCTCGGTTTTGTCACGATGCTGACGAAAAAGAAGCACCTGCCGGTTCCGGCAAGTGCTTCAAGAACAGCGTATTCTGTTATTCATCCCCATCCCAAATGGAAATGGCAGGGGTGTTGGTAATAATTCGCAGAATGCCGTCCGCCTCGTCCCGTTGGCGAAGGAGCAGAGAAAATGCCTTGTAAAAAGCTGTCTGCCTGCGTTCCACTGTGCCGCGATTCAGGTGCATGGACTCAGCTGTTTTACGGATGGACAACCCCTCGGAAAAGCGCTTCTGAAACAGCTCAGTATAATCATTCAGAATCGTTCTTATGGACTGCTGCAGAAAAGACATATCTTCGCACATGGCCTGATATTCCACCCTGCTGGTAATGCCAATATACCGCTTACGTTCCCGGATCAGCTTGTAGCGCCGCAGATCCATCCGGTAATTGGTGCAGATATCTTTTGCATACTCGTAATAGCTGTGGCTGCGCCGGACGCATCGAGGCTGATATTCATCATCGATATAGGTGATTGGTTTCCGCTTGGGTTCCGGAAAGCCGTCCTCTGTTACTTCTCCGATCATTTCCGGTTCGACCTCACGCCGGGTCTGACGGATGTATTTATCCTTAAGAATACCATCTACATTCACCTGCTCACAAAAGGACTCCAAGTGGATGGCGTAGTATTCCTCATTGCCTTCCCGGATGAAGCTGGCATCCTTGCAGATCACAACAGCATCGCCGGTATCGATATCTTTTACCACGCGGACAACGTAGATCCGCTTGCCGTCGTATCGTTTATAGTAACCAGCAAAAACGCGTTTGACTGCCATGCATAGGTCCCTCCTTTCCGGGTGATTTTCCATCAGTATATCATAGAATGCAGCCGATAAACAGGACAATTTGAAAAAACGCGGATCAGGGAATATGAAGAATAGCAAGCACAGCCGGTGTCCGTACACACCGGAAAAATGCATGCGCTGTCCCCTCCGTCCCAGCGTGTATTTTATCATTTGGGATACTCCCAAGCCCTGTGTTTTTGAAAAACCTCGGTTGTAACCAGAGAAATGAGATGATAACAAGAGCAGCACAGACGGTTGGACTGCAGACGTTGGACTGCAGACTACATAACGTCCAAGAACTACGGCAAGAGACTTTCGCAATGCAATGCGAAAGTCTCTTGCTTTATGACCTTAAATGACGTATAATTATGTCAACATTTGTAGTTGGAGGTCGGAAAATGGCTATCTCATATAACAAGCTTTGGAAACTACTCGTTGATAGAAAAATGAGTAAGGCGGATTTGCGAAAAGCTGCTGGGATTGCGCCAAATACCATGACCCGCTTGAGGCGCGATGAGGAAGTCACACTCACGGTGCTCAATAAAATTTGTAGAGTGTTGGATGTTGATATTGGCGATGTCATGGAGTTTATAAATGAGGACTGAACGAACTGCTCACAAGACGAGTAGGTTTTATTAGTGATATGAAGAGGTGGAGAAATGGCAATTCGCTTGTGGCCGCAGGATTATGAACGAAAGGATCATATTACAAAAGCGGAGAAAAGGATCCTTAGATATGCTGCGCGCAATTTTCAAAATGGCCACATGGTGGTTGGCATAGACCCTGTGGGGTTAAGCAGTGAAAAAGTAAAGATGGGAATGTATATCTCTCCAGATGAGGGACTAATTACATTTTCGATCTATTCCGGAAAGATTAACGCAATGCCGGTGTTTTCGTACATCGGTTACGTCCAGATGGTTGAAACCAAGATCTATGAACGACTTTTGGATTCCAAGCTGCTGATTGTTCGAAATGAGGAAAAGAAAGCGTTGAAATTCCCTTACAAACATATTGTCGTGTTCCCTGATGAAGTTGTAGGAAAGACTACCATATCGAAAAATGATCTTCGACAACTGCAGGATTACGCTAAATTCGATTCTTTTAGACCGATCACATCTGACGGCAAAGAAAAAAGAATTGAAGATTTGAGAATATTTGCCGGTATTCGTAAGGCATACGATAAGACTTTTAAATCGCTGTCAGAACTAGAATGTCGAGCGATCTTTGAACGATTGGCTCCCGAATACACGGTCGTGATGAACGAGACCATAAATGTTCGCGTTGCCGAAAAGAAAACACTGGTCACCGAAGCTGATCTGCGAATTACTGGAAAGGAACTGGAATACAAAACCTTCTTTCTCGATGAGTATCAGGTTGGCGTTGTTAATGACATGGGTAAAGGCCATAGAGTAATTCTGGCAAACCCCGGAGCAGGAAAAAGTGTTTTGCTTCTTTCTAAAGCGTTTAAGTATGCAAGTTTGTACAAAGGTTCCAACGTACTCCTTACATGCTATAACAACAACTTAGCGGATTCTTATAATTTCAAGCGCAGTTGTGCTAACTTTGGCAAGGATAGCAAACTGTTCATCATGACATTCCACAAACTGGTGAAAAAGATTTATGAGGAATGCTTGCACTCTCATTGTGCATCGAATATTGCTACAGAAGAAGAAATTCAAAAATGCATAGATTTGGTGAAGCAAGGAAAGGTAAAGCTCCGATTTAAGGCGATTTTCATCGATGAAGTACAGATTTTTGACCCTCTATATCTTGAACTGTGTTATCGACTTCTAGAAGATGACGATGATCGTGTGTTTTTGATGGCAGGCGATTTGAATCAAGCAGTTCGTGTATTGAGCCGAAAAGGTGATGCCCCGTGGAAACGGATGAATGGGATCCAGCTTGACTTCACTGGACGTGTTCGCTACATCGAGAAAAATTACCGCAATAGTCAAGAGATTGGTGAGTATATTTCGCACATGTTGCAGCACATGAATACTCGC
>DWVA01000076.1 GCA_019120475.1 Candidatus Blautia intestinipullorum
TTTTGACATTTCCTCATACAAAGCTGAACATCCAGTCCCTCTCCTGCACAATGGGATGTGCAGCAACATCGTGTTCTGGTCCGAATGCTTATCCGGCAATACACCGTTTCTGTTTCTGTAACGCAAAGGAATATCCGAAGATAAGCAAAGAAACGGAAAGGGAGATATGCGGAATTCTCCGGATGCATAACCAGACTATGTTCATTAAAAAGGATACTCTTCAGGATTATCTGAATGAACGGAAAAATGAAAAGAACAGGCTAGTAGAACATATCGACCATTACTTGGAGATTGCAGATATATACTATGCCATTCCAAAGGATACCTTTAAAAATGATACAGACATAGACTCTTTTTCTCACACAATGACGGAGCTGGCCTCGCTATCCAGTATGGAGACTTGTATGCACATTCTCCCCAGTGACAATACACAGCTCTACCAGATCCTTGATCGTGACAGAAAAAAGACCGCAAAAAAAGAATAAGATTACATGCCTCGGTATAAAACCGGGGCATTTTCTTCCCCAGTTCTTTTCATCAAAAGGAACTCCGCGTATTCCAGTATCTTTACCCTCTGATCTGCACTCATGCCTACGAACATTCCAAGTATCTCGTCCGTCTGAGCATCTTCCCGTCCCATCCACTCCGGAGCCAGGTCATCCACACTTACATGAAGGGCCGCTGCAATCTTAAACAACAGATTCACTCCCATTTCTGAATTACCGTTTTCATAACGGGAGAGGGTCCTGTAATCAATATCTACCAGGCTGGCCAGCTGTGCCTGTGTCATACCGGTATTTTTACGAAAAAAACAAATCCGATTTCCAATGGAACGCAAGCTCTCTTGTTTCTCTTCCTTCGACTGGTAGATACCTTCATACATGATCCTCACCTCCCTCCTGAATTCACAGGTTTTCTGATTGCAGCATTTTACCAGAAAACAAAAAAGCCAGGACAAGGAACGGAAGGAATAGATATCAATATTCCTTCCCAATTCCCTGCTCTGGCCCAGATAGTATATTGTCCTTCTATGCTCAAGAAGCAGCAGTTACTTGCTCCAATTCACCTTTTAAGGCGAAAGTGTCGGTAACTGAATATTTTATTTGGATATTCAATTTGCTTTAAAGCCTGCAGTCATCCCTAAAAATGATCGCAGCTACCTGCTTGCCGGTAATACATTCTACAATCTGTTCCGGCAAAAGGTTTTCTGTTTTTCTCCCTTGCTTGATATGTACTCCCCGTTTTCCATCAATTGGGATAGAATCTCCCAGCTTTATGCCACCAGGAGTACGGATAGCTTCTAATTTCCCGTCCATCCTCATATTGCCTCACTCCCCTCTTTGCTCTCGGCATTTTCCTTATGCTGCTTTTCATTTTCTGTTTGTCCAAACACTTCTGACCAATCTGTACGTTCTCCAGCATCGAATAAACGTACAGGTTCGACAGGTCCGCTCCTTCTCATAACAAACTCATGCAGAATTTTTCTTTCCGATGCGTCTATCAGCATAATGGAAAATGATGCTGGGATCTCGGCACTGTAGAACATATCCCGTAGAAGGAAGTATGTTATGGAATCCTCTGTAATTAGTGTAACCCTGGTGCCGTCATTGACTGGATTATACAAAAACATCATGCCAAAATATCTTTGGACTGTCGGATATGCCTGTTGTCTCAATGCTGGTAAACGGATAAACGCCCATCTGTTCAATTTCTCAGGCTCCAAAGCATCCGTATCAAAAACAAAGATAGCATGACAGTCAAACTCGAGCCCACGGATCGCAGTAGTATCCTTGTCCAAAGAAAGGCGATAACCCAGATCCAAAAGGGTATTTTGCACTGTCTCACGATACCGTTGAGACTCTGCCGCCTGCTCCTGCAGATATTTAGCGTCAGGAACTTCTTTTGCTTCGGGAGTACCGGTCAATTCCCCCTGTGCGATTTCCATAAGCACTTCACGTGGTGACTTTGCGCCTTCGACAGGTGCAAGGCCATGCGCGTCCAATAATTTCTCAATTGTTACTCTGCTGGATGGGTCAGCATTAAGGGCTATCTGAGCGATTACCATATCGGCACTTGGTCCTGAATTTTTTTGATTTACTATTCTTGAAAGTGTAGATGCGTTCACACCGCAGGCAGACGCAAATTCGTTCAAGCTCCTTCCAATCCCCTTTGCCCGCATCGTAAGCTCTGCCAGGCGTTTCATATCCGGTTCTTTTACCCGGATGAAGCCTTCAAACAGATTTATCTTTTTTGACCTTGCCATTGTTGCGCCACCTTCCCTATTCGATAGCTATAGTATAATGCATTTGTTGCGTATTGTCAATATTTACGCAATGTATTTTCACTTTATCTTTTGCTTAATATTTGTTTCTATGGTAAGCATCCACACATTACCAGAACATTTGTTCTTATATCCTATTGACAACATACGCACTCGATGTTATCATAAAAGTACGTCAACCGTGTTTATATGATAGCACACAGGATTTAGCAAGTCAATACATTTTACACACATATGACGTATTTATTTTCCCTTGGCGTCTGCGTATGCAATCCCACTTTTTGTATTGACTTTTATCTGCAGCTATCGGAAGTATTCAATCGGCTGCGCATATACCCCTGGCCTATACGGCTCGTGCAGTCCAACTTATCAAAAAGGAGCGTATACAAAATGAGTGAAAACAATGATTTCGGCATGAAGCTAAAGTCCTACCGGAAAGCACGGGAGATGTCCCAGGCGGATTTTGCCGCTTTTCTGGGGATCCCTTTCAGAACCTATCAAAACTATGAGTCCGGACACCGCTACCCACGGAATATGGAAGTTGTCAATAAGATTGCTGTTGCCCTTGGCGTTACCGCGGAAGATCTGCTGGGCGCCGCCGGCGGCTATATAGTAGAAGCAAATGAAAAAGGCGGCTCCAGGGATCGCAGACGAATGGAGCAGATGGTGACACAGCTTTCCGCCATGTTCGCCGGCGGTGAAATTGACCAGGAATCCAAAGATGCCGCTATGGCTGCGCTGAATGCGGTATACTGGAAACACAAAGAGGAAAACCGTGAACGATATACAACAAAGAAAAACAAAGGCACCCCATCAGAAAAGTGAATCCGGGATACCTGCATCAGAATCCAACCATGAGCTGGAGGTGCATGATTATTGAAAGCCGCAGAGAGCTATGCATTAGCTCAAAAGATTATTAAGAAATGTGATGGAAGCCGTGATCCGGAAGTGATCTATCAATGTCTTGGCATTGAGCTGGAGGATACCTTTGACCTGGCAAATCTCAAGGGGATGTATTCTTCCGCAGACCGGCACCGCACGATTTATTTACATAAACGTCTGACTGGGTACCTGCGCAGATTTGTCCTCATGCATGAAATCTGCCATGATCAGATACCTGAACATCGGAAACGGGCACGACGGATGCCTTATAAAGAAATCCAGTTTTTTGGTGGTGTAAATCAATCAGAGAGGGAGGCAAACTCTGTCGCTGCGCATGTTCTCATTGATGATGAGAAGATGGTCAATTTAATTATGGAAGGAAATTCTGCCCAGGCCATCGCTGCGGAACTTTATGTTCCGGAGGATCTGCTTTTGATTGCCATTGAGGACTACCACAAGCTGCACCCAGACTTTATTGTCCGTCTGCCCCGTTCCGGCCGTGGTAATTACCTGAAAGACTATAACATTTGGGAATAAGCTGTTTTCAGCCACATCGGAGGTGATGATAGAATGAACTGCTATTTTTGTGATGCCTGCCATTACTGTTTCACAGCAGAACAGCTCCCGGAACGATGTCCGGACTGTGGAAAGCTGACGGCATATGGCCATCCAGCCGTGCGGATAGCAACAGAAGCAGAGATCATGGATTATCGGCAGATACAGATGGAACTGAATGAAGAAGAGTCTCACGCTGCAGGAAAGGAGGCCGCAGGCTATGAGAGCGATTCCTACATCTCACACGGAACGGATCTACGTCAAAGTCACGTCCGACTTTGATTCCACAGGATATATGCAGCCCAAATCCATTACCTGGGCGGACGGAAGAACATTCCCCATTGATGCCGTGAGGGATTTTCGGCCGGCCGGAGCAGCCAACAACGACTTCTCCGGAGACTGTTTCACGGTTCTTATCCAAGGGCAGGAAAAGCATCTGTTCTTTGAACACATCGACCGGCGCTTTTCCGGACGAATAGGACGATGGTTTGTGGAAAAGGCTGCACAATAAAACAGGTACACTCTGAACGACAATCAGGGAAAGGAGGCGCACTGTATGGCATACAATAATAACAATCGAACCTATCTTGCAATCGATCTAAAGTCATATTATGCTTCCGCCGAGTGCGCCGCCAGGAACCTGGATCCGCTGACCACCAACCTGGT
>DWVA01000077.1 GCA_019120475.1 Candidatus Blautia intestinipullorum
GGCCGTAAAACGCCGATGCATATTTTACCGCATAGGACATGATAGGCGTCTCTTTATGTCCGGCCTTATCCAGACACTCGCGGATCGCGCGCACACGGCCGTCCATCATATCAGAGGGCGCCACCATATCGGCACCTGCCTCCACATGAGAAAGCGCTGTTTTTGCCAAAAGCTCTAAAGTCGCGTCATTGTCTACTTCATGACCGCAGAGCACCCCGCAGTGTCCATGAGAAGTATACTCGCACATGCAGACATCTGTCACATAATACAGATCCGGGAACTGCTTCTTCGCTTCTCTCAGCGCCTTCTGCACAATTCCGTCCTCTGCATAGGCTCCGCTTCCTACTTCGTCCTTGTGATCCGGAATACCGAACAGCATTACGCTTCCTACTCCGGCTTTCGCAAGCTCTTCAAGCTTATAAGGAAGAAGATCCACACTGTAGCGGTACTGCCCTTCCATGGAAGGTATTTCTTCCTTCAGGTTCTTTCCCTCCTGAACAAACAGAGGATAGATCAGTGAGGACTTATCGATCCTGGTCTCTCTCACCATTTTTCTCAGTACTTCACTGCCTCTCAGTCTCCTTGGTCTCTGGATCAAATCCATCTCTCTCACTCTCTTTCTTTTTGTGCTTTTATCTTTTCCACCAATGCAACAAGATCGTCAATGGCGGCTCTTTCTGATACATATGTCTCCATTCCGAAGGCGTCTGCCGCGGCCTGTGTCTGTTTTCCGATACATGCCGCTGTCAGGCCGGAATAGTCCGCTCCTTTTGTACTCTCCACAAATCCCCTGACTGTGGAAGCGCTTGTGAATACAGCGCAGTCGATACTTTCAGATTCCAGCTCTTTTCTGAGATCGATCAGAGAGCTGCTCTCATACACTGTTTCATAGGTAGGAATATCATCCACGGCCGCGCCGCGGCTTTCCAGTATCCTTACCAGGTTTTCATTTCCCTTTCTGGCGCGGGGGATCAAAATACGCTCTCCGCCCTGAAGTCTTTCCGCCAGCGCTTTCCCCAAAGAATCTCCGTCGTAGACATCCGGAACAAGATCCACCAAAAGCCCTCTCGCCTCAAGAGCAGCCCTGGTTCCCTGACCGATAGCCGCCAGCTTTACTCCGTGAAGGCAGCGGATATCCTTTTTCTGATTTTTCATTTCTTCAAAAAAGACATCTGCTCCCGTGGGACTTGTAAATACCGCCCACTGGTACGAATCCATCTTTTCAAGTGCCTGCGCCAGAAGGCTCTGGTCCTTCAGCGCCGCCGTCTGAATAGAAGGAAGCTCCAGGACTTCCGCCCCCTTTTCTCTGAGAAGCTCTGAGGTACGGGAGCTTCTGTTTTTTGGACGGGTAACAAGTACCTTCCATCCTGCAAGAGGAAGCTTTTCATACCAGGCAAAGGTATCCGCCAGGGCGCATACCTTTCCGACTATGATCACCGCAGGGGTTTCCACTCCCTGCCGGGCCGCTTCTTCAGGAAGATTTTCTATATCTGAGACGATCCTTTTCTGTCCGGCGGTCGTTCCCTTCTGCAGAACCGCCGCCGGCATCGCCGGATCCATTCCTGCATCCAGAAGTCCCCGGCAGATATCGCCAAGGGAAGCGACTCCCATGAGAAAAACAAGGGTTCCTTTTGTACGGACAAGCGCTTCAAAGTCGATATCATACTCCTGTCCGGCTCTTCTGTGTCCGGTAATGATGTGAAGAGAAGAACAGAAATCCCGGTGAGTTACAGGAATCCCGTTGTAAGCAGGTACCGCCAAAGGCGAGGTGACACCGGGAACCACTTCATAAGGGATCTGATTTTCCGTCAGAAGTTCCAGCTCCTCTCCGCCCCTTCCAAAAAGAAAAGGGTCCCCTCCTTTCAGTCTCACTACACGGTATCCCTTTTTAGCCTCTTCCAGCAGGATCTCATTGATCTGTTCCTGAGGCACTGTATGTTTATCAGCTCTCTTGCCCACGTAAATACGTCTGGCGGAGTCCGGGATCTGCGTCAGAACTCCCTGTCCCACCAGACTGTCATATACGACTACTTCCGCTTTTTTCAGCACTTCGCGGCCTTTCAGCGTAAAAAGCCCCGCGTCCCCCGGTCCGGCGCCTACCAGCCATACCTTTCCGACTTTCATAATCATTCTCCTTTTTCTTTCGATTCTTTCAGCCTCTTTGCCAGGGCAATTCCAAGCGCTTCCGCTTCTGAAGCTTTTCCGGTTATACTTCCCTTTATATATGTTCCGTCTTCTTCTCTATAATAAAGCCCTGTAAGCGTCAGCTCTTCCCGGACGGTTTCCGCGTAAGCGGCCACAGGAGAAGAGCATCCTCCGTCAAGATAACGGACAAAAGCTCTCTCCGCATGTCCGGCCGTCCAGGAGTCCCTGTCGGAATATCCCTCCAGGAAACTATAGTCCCTGTCTTTTCTTCCCTGCACTGCGAGAATTCCCTGTCCTGCTGCCGGAAGAATCTCTTCGGTGGTAAACCAGCGGCTGATTCTGTTCTCCAAACCAAGACGCTTCAGTCCGGCCGCCGCCAGCACCAGAGCGGAATATTCCCCTCCGTCCAGCTTTCTGAGTCTTGTCTGCACATTGCCCCGGACACTTTTTATCTCCATCTCCGGAAACAATTTTTTCAGCTGCAGTGTTCTCCTCAGGCTGGAACATCCAATAGGTTTTGATCTGTCCAAAGTATCCGTGCCTTCCGGAAGCACCAGAACATCCCTGGGATCTTCTCTTCTTGAAAACGCTAAAAGAGGAAGTTCTTCCGGAACTTCCATAGGCATATCCTTCAGGCTGTGTACGGACAGATCCGTCCGTTTCTCCAGAAGCGCTTTATCCAGTTCTTTTACAAACAGACCTTTTCCTCCTACTTTATCCAGCGTTCTGTCAAGTATTTTGTCTCCGGTGGTCTTCATGGTGAGAATCTCCGTCTGTATTTCAGGGTGCGTTTTCTTTATATATGTCTCTACCATCCGGCTCTGCAGTACGGCGAGAGTACTCTCTCTGCTTCCTATCACTACTTTAGTCGTTGTCATGTTCTGATTTTTCCTCCATTGCCTCCTGAATTGCCACTCTTACTTTTCTTGCCCTTTTATGATTCAGACCGCTGGCTGTGATCCCCACTACCACCTCGTCGTGCATATAAATGCCCGGAAAATAAAAATCACATTTGGATTTGTCGTCCGCTACGTTTACATAGATTCCCTCTTCCTTACAGACGCGGTAGATCTCATCATTCAGTTTCCAGTCATTTGTAGCGGCGATGACCATATAGGCTTTCTGAAAATCCGTCCGCTTCACGGGGCGCATGATCAGATTTACATATCCTGTTTTTCCCAGCTCCTGAAGCTCCGCAGTAGCCTTTGGCGCCACTGCCGTTACATTTCTGGTAAACTGCAGAAGGGTCTTCACTCTCCGCGTGGCGATATTGCCCCCTCCTACTACCACAATATTTTTGTCTGAAAGGTCCACAAACATTGGAAAATATCGTTTATTCTTCATAGAGTTTCTCCAGTCCGGCCACGCACTCCAGAAATGCTTCCTGGTTCAGACTGTCTCTCAGTCCGAAGATCAGTTTGTTGACCACTTTTCCGGCCGCCGTATCAACAGCCTTAAGAAGCTTTTCTCTGTCGCCGGGCTCCATAGGTGTGTTTTTTAGTATCTTGTCAATACGAAAATTCAGATCCTGCACCGCGTCCTCTTTGATTTCCTGTATCCTGGGGATCAGATCTCTTCCGTTCAGCCACTGGTAAAATTCTTCCATCTGACCCTTTACGATATCGTCCGCCTGACGGATACTTTTTTCCATCTCAGGAGAACGGCTGCCGGAGCGGAAACTGTCCATGTCATACAGAGTGATCCCTTCTCTTTTTCCAATGGAAGGCTCTATATCTCTCGGCACTGCAAGGTCAAGAAGAACCAGCTTTTTCGGAAGCGAAAGCTCTGTAAACTGCTCTTCCCGCAGCGTATAATTCGGACTGGCAGTGGCGCTTACCACCAGATCGCATTTCGGAAGGAATTCCATTCTCTCCCCATAATTGATCCTGCTGCATCCCACAGGGATCTCCACCATTCCGCTTCTGTACTGGCGGACAGTCACTGTAACCTCGGCCCCGGCTTCCTTAAGTGTCTGGGCGGCAACCTTTCCCATTTCACCATTGCCTATCACCATACATGTCTTTCCCTGTATATCGTAACCCTGTTCTCTCAAAAGAGACAGCGCCTTATGTATCACGGACGGATTTCCGTGAGCCAGAGGAACCTCTGTCTTGATTTTTTTTCCAGCCGTAGCCGCCATTCTGAACAGTACCTCCAGAACGCCGTCTGAAGCGTAATGTTCTCTGGAAAGACTAAGCGCGTCCTTGATCTGCGTCAGAATCTGATCCTCTCCCAAAATCTGGGACTTCAGTCCTCCGGCAAGATAAAACAGGTGTCTTACCGCTTCCTGATCTTTTCTGGATACAAAATATTTTTCATATGAACCCTCCTGGATCCCTTTCAGTTCACAGAGACATTGATATAAAGAAAGCTTCTGATCATCCTCATGGCTCGCCCAGATTTCAAGACGGTTGCAGGTGGAAAGAATCACACATCCGTAGATTCCTGCGGATCTTTTCATTTTTTCCATTGCTTCGCC
>DWVA01000078.1 GCA_019120475.1 Candidatus Blautia intestinipullorum
GTTCATGCCGGTGCTTTCCCGCAGTTCTTTTATTTTGGTTTTGCAGTCCATTTCACTTACCCCATAAAGAAAAAATACACGTTGCGTATTTACTATAGCATACGCCAAACAAATACGCAACGTGTAAATTCAATTTATATCAAGCGGTTTTGTCAAATTCCTGATACACAGGAACAGGTTGCTTTCCTGATACCGCAGACCGTGTGCATCTATCCTTCGCAGTCTCCTGCATCTGTCCCAACAGCTACAGCCCGTACTTCTGCAACAGCCGCGCCGCAGCTTGAGGTCTTCGATCTGCTTTAGGATGCTGAACTTCTGCGCCGATGCAGGAGAATCTTGCAGATTTCCTCCGTCCGGCTTTTGGCGCTAAAGGGATTGATTCCAGTGAGCAGATCCACCAGTTTGCTTTTCTGTTTGGTCAGTCTGGGCATCTCCTTGAGCACGCAGGGCGGGATATGGTCGCGCCCTTCTGGAACCCGGACATATCCATGTCCTCCAGAGAGAACTCCACCTGCACTTTTACTGTATCCTTGTTATTCCAATTCTTTTTTAGCTCAGGCTCCCCTTCTCTTCCTGCATTTCAGCAACAGCGCAACTCCCCCAAGGAACGTAAAAATACTGATAAACTGAGAGGTAGAAAGCATCCCCACACTTCCCCGGACCAGATCGCCCCGGAAAAATTCCAGGATAAAACGGCCTGCGCTGTAGAAGATCAGATAGCAGGCTCCCACCTGACCGTCTGCCGTTTTTTTCCTTGCCACAAACAGCAGCAAGGCAAAATGGATAAAATCAAGAATACTGGAATAGATCTGGGTGGGAATAAGGGCAACGTCATTGGGCGCATAATCAGAAGCATGAAAAGTAATGGAAAATACGCCGTCCGTTTCTTTTCCGTAGCAGCAGCCTGCAAGAAGGCATCCGATCCTGCCGAAACCCTGGGCCAGCGCTACAGACGGAGCCATAAGGTCAAAATATTCCAGAAACTTGAGATTCTTTATGCGGCAGTACATCCATCCTGCCAGAACTCCTCCGATGATTCCTCCGTACACTACAAACCCGTCCGCCATAGTTTCAAAAAGAAAGGCCGGATCTGCGGCGATCTCCTTCCATTCTGTGATCCAGAAAAGGATTTTTGAAAACACAAGTCCTCCCAGCAGACACCAGAGTACCAGAAAAAATACATGCTCGTCTTTCATTTTCAGCTTTCTGGCCCGGTATTCCGCCGCGATCCACGCCGCCATCACGCCCAGGGCGATCATCAGTCCGTATCCGTAGACGGTAAAGGGACCGATGCTGAATAATTCATTTTTCATAAATATCTATTCTCCTTTTATTCGTCTTTTCGCAATTACAGTGATTTTCAACGTTATCCTCATTTCGCGTACGTTCTTTATCGACCGTCTTGACCCCTTGTACATGAACACGCTGCATCATCAGGAAACAGACTTCCGGTATAATTCCAATAGCGCCTGGTTCGCTCTGTCGTTGCAGAGACTTCCTCTTCCTGGTTCCGCTTCCCCGCAGACATCCATTCCCAGTATGTTTTGGTTTTCAAAAAGCAGCCCCAGATATTCTGTTAATTCCGTCAGTTTCATATCGCCCTGGCTCCAGGCAGTCACAGCGTCCTCCGGACACAGCACATCTTTGTCCACAGACAGATAAAGCGGCAGATCGCCGGGGATCTCTGAAAAAAATCCTGTGATCTCCTCTTTGGAAAGCCCTGCCAGCTTTTCCCCGGAAAGGAACCGCACTTTCTCCCTGAGCTTTGCATCTGTCTGGGAAAAAGCCTCCTCATCCGGTCCCACAAGGATCACCTCTTTAAGAGCCGGAACGGTTTCCAGGGCTTCCGCCGCCCAGCCGCCGCAGGAAAGGAGTCCTCCGAAAGCCGGCGGCTGCATGTCTGTATGGTTATCAAAGAGCACCAACCGGAAAGGCCTGTCTATTTTTTCCAGCCAGAAAAGGCTCATATAATGATAATTCCCGGAATCCAGAAAATGAATCCCCTCCGCTGGAAGCTCCCTTATTTCCTTTCTCAGTATCCCCACGGCTTCTTCATCACAGTAGCAGCTGCATCCTGTCAGATGCGAAAATTCCAGCCATATGGGATCTGTCTCCCTGTAAAACTCCTGTTCTTTATATATATCCGTAAAATTCATAAGAATGATCTTATCTTTCATCTTCTCCGTACTCCTGACTTTTATGTTTAAAGATTGTACAAAACCACATCATTGCTATCGAAATCATAGAAATTACTCTCCTAAAGTCTTAGCGTGTTTCCCCTTGTACATTAACGCTAAACACATTATAAATGGGAAACCGGTCGGACGCAAGCTGTCTGAAATGCCAAAAATAGCAGATTGCCCAGCCAATAATTGGAGGAGCGGAAGCACAACTGTTCCATCACGGTTAAAGATGCAAAAGGTCGGGTTCTTTATACCAGCAAGGAACAGAAAAGCAGCCTGTTTTCACAGACTGCTTTTCGCGTAATCCACTATTCAATTCAAAATTTACTTGGGGAATAACGAACAGTCGCTACGATCACCGTTTTCTTTGCTTCATCAATCCGAAAAACAGCGGTGTAATTCTCCACAAAGAGCTGACGATATCCCCGGCTCCAGCAGTGTGTGGGCGATGTAATCATAGATGCCGTCCAAATCCCGCAGCGCTCGGCTCATCAGTACAACGCTGTATTTATCCAAAATGCTTTCTCCTTAAAGAAGCCAGCGCCTCCCTTGCGTCATGGAGCTGTCCGTCCCGTTCAAATTCGGCCTCTGCTTCTGAAATCGCGGTGTCCATCGCTGCATTTTCCACTATCGCTTCGTAAGTTTCGATACTCATCACAACCAGATCGCCATACCCGTTTTTCGTAATAAATATCGGCTCCCGGTGTGCATGACAGATGTCCGAAATCTCATTCGTGTTGCGAAGGTCTGTAATCGGTCTGATCTGCGGCATATCGCCACCTCCTTTTCTTTGCTCATTATTATAGCATAATTATGTTCAAAGATGTAGAGGTTAGGCAAAAAGTTTACAAAGATTTTTTGTTTCCCCGGGTTGTTCAATTCTGAGCGCAGCTTCAGGCTTTTCCTACAGAACCGAAAAGCTCCATTTTTTCTTTTACAGTCGCTTTGATCGCTTCAAAGCCGGGAGCCAGAAGTTTACGCGGGTCGTAGCCCTTGCCCTGCTGGTCTTTGCCTTCTTCGATATATTTACGTGTAGCTTC
>DWVA01000079.1 GCA_019120475.1 Candidatus Blautia intestinipullorum
GAAGTTACCGCCATGAAGCGTACTTTATCTCAGAACGTGCCTTATCGATTACAGGCACCTTTCATGGAATCCATGAAAGGAAAAGAGTGGAGCAGATCTGGGAAAAATCTTGCGGCAAGAATTAATCAGGAAAAAAGATTAATATATTATTTTTTACAATTTTGTGGCCTGAACACCCAAATTCAAATCCAGACAGAATGGGCGGATTATATCGAACGCAATTACGAAATCATACAGGGATGGATTGAATTAAACCTGATTCAATACCTTCAGAGAAGGAATCCCAGTGTTCCGGGAATTGTGGACAAGCTATCTCCACCAAAAGAGCGGAATCTGGAAAAAGTAAAAAAATATTGGAAAATGATTGTTTCCATAAAGCCTGTTTACGAAATCTATAGAGAAAAACCACTGAACGAAAAAAATATATCTATTGATCATTTTGTGCCCTGGTCCTATGTGGCGCATGACGAATTGTGGAATCTGACCCCGACAACTCGAAGCATTAACAGTAGTAAAAGCAACAGTCTTCCGGATTGGAATTTCTATTTCCCGATGCTATGTAAAAGTGAATATTTATCCTATAAATTAATGTGGGAATATCCGGAAGTACATAAAGCCTTTGACAAATGCGCGAAGGAGCATCTGAATAATCAAGAGATCAGACATAAACTTTATCAGCAAGGCCTGTCGGAAAGAGAGTTTTCAGAGCGTCTGGAAGAGGTTATTCTTCCGGTCTATAAGTCGGCTAAAAGTATGGGGTTTTCGAATTGGAGGCTGAAGGGGTAAGATTATGTGCGAGTATTATGAAATCAATGCAAAGCAATATGCCAAAGAAACATTTTCTACTGATATGTCGGAACAATATACGAGATTTCTCCCTCTGCTGGGGGAGCAGGCAAGGATTCTTGATGTGGGAAGCGGCAGCGGGCGTGATGCGTGCTATTTTCAAAAAAAGGGATATCAGGTGACCGCATTGGAACCGTCAAAGAACCTTTGCAGAGAAATTTGGAAAGTGTTCTCAGGAGAAATTGTCTGTTCTGATATTCAAAGCTATCAGCCGGATCAACGATATGATGGCATCTGGGCTTGTGCATCATTCCTTCACTTGCGGTTAGAAGAAGTTCTTTGCTTTTTTGGAAATATAGATTTGTATTTAAATGATAATGGAGTTGTATATCTTTCAGGGAAGAATGGAATCTATACTGGAGAAGCAGAGGATGGACGGTATTTTCTTGAGTTTACTGAAGAACTGGTGGAGAATATACTTGTGGTCAATGAGCGAATGAAGCTGAAAGAATTATGGTATACGGAGGATGTAAGGGGGAGACAAGGATTTCGATGGATGAACATAGTTGTAAAAATGGTGTAATAAGTCATTTTTAAAGCAAATTAAAAAATCGTAACCCCTCAGAAAGCCCGTAAAATCAGGAAATTGCTCTGCCATGCACCTCGCGAACAGGTTCGCTCGGTCACGGCTGTCGCCGTATAGGTCTAATCCCGAAAATGCCCTCTTGTGAGCGAGCTCCCAACGGGCATTTCGGTCTTATCCCTGCATGGCTTGTAGCTAGCATGAAAAATCTTAAAAAAATTAGCACTCACATCTTGACTCTGCTAACAACTTGTGGTAAATTGTTATATGTGAAATAGAACAACATGACATTTCAAGCGGAACTTTCGAGAGAGGAGGAGAGCTTATGAATATAAGTAAATTTACTCAGAAATCCATCCAGGCAGTGCAGGATCTGGAAAAGATTGCCTATGAGTATGGAAATCAGGAGATCGAACAGGAACATCTTCTGTACGCTCTGCTGACCCAGGAGGACAGTCTGATCCTTAAGCTGATCGAGAAGATGGAAATTAATAAAGAATACTTTATCAATACAGTGAAAAGTGCGCTGGACGCAAAAGTAAAGGTGTCCGGCGGCGAGCTGAGGTTTGGCCAGTATCTGAATAAGGCGCTGGTAAATGCGGAAGACGAGGCCAGAGCCATGGGAGACGAATATGTTTCCGTGGAGCATCTGTTCCTTTCGCTCCTGAAACAGCCAAGCCCAAGTATGAAGAAGATTTTCTCTGAATTTGGCATTACAAGAGAGGGTTTTCTTCAGGCTCTGTCTACTGTAAGAGGAAATCAGCGGGTTGTCAGCGACAATCCGGAAGCAACCTATGATACTCTGAACAAATACGGCGAGGATCTTGTTGAAAAGGCAAGAAACCAGAAGCTTGATCCGGTGATCGGCCGTGACGCGGAGATCCGTAATATTGTAAGGATCCTGTCCCGTAAGACAAAGAACAATCCGGTTCTGATCGGTGAACCGGGCGTCGGCAAGACGGCCGCCGTGGAGGGGCTGGCACAGAGAATTGTGGCGGGAGATGTTCCCGAAGGCCTAAAAAATAAGAAAATTTTTGCTCTGGATATGGGGGCTCTTGTAGCAGGGGCCAAGTACAGAGGAGAGTTTGAGGAACGTCTGAAAGCTGTTCTGGAAGAAGTAAAGAAAAGCGAGGGAGAGATCATCCTGTTTATTGATGAGCTTCATCTGATCGTGGGAGCCGGCAAAACAGACGGCGCCATGGATGCGGGAAATATGCTGAAGCCAATGCTGGCAAGAGGCGAGCTCCACTGTATCGGAGCAACAACCCTTGATGAATACCGTCAGTATATTGAAAAAGACGCTGCTCTGGAACGGCGTTTCCAGCCTGTAATGGTAGATGAGCCGACGGTGGAGGACACTATTTCCATTCTTCGTGGACTGAAGGAAAGGTACGAGGTGTTCCATGGCGTGAAGATCACAGACAGCGCCCTTGTGGCGGCGGCAACTCTTTCCCATCGGTATATTACGGACCGTTTCCTTCCTGATAAGGCCATTGACCTGGTGGACGAAGCCTGCGCCCTGATCAAAACAGAACTGGATTCCATGCCTGCCGAGCTTGACGAGCAGAGACGTAAGATCATGCAGTTGGAGATCGAAGAGTCCGCACTGAAAAAAGAGACGGACAATCTGAGCAAAGAGCGGCTGGAAGATCTTCAGAAGGAACTGGCTGAGATGAAGGATCAGTTTAATATCCAGAAAGCTCAGTGGGATAATGAGAAACATTCTGTTGAAAAGCTTCAGAAACTGCGTGAACAGATAGAGGATGTAAACAAGCAGATACAGAAGGCCCAGCAGAATTATGATCTGGAAAAAGCAGCCGAGCTTCAGTATGGAGAACTGCCAAGACTGCAGCAGCAGCTTGAAATTGAAGAGCGGAATACGAAAGAGGGAGACCGCCGTCTGGTACACGAGGCAGTGACAGACGATGAGATCGCAAGAATCATCTCCCGGTGGACGGGAATTCCTGTGACAAAGCTGACAGAAGGCGAAAGGACGAAACTTCTGGGACTGGAAGATCAGCTTCACAAACGGGTGATCGGACAGGACGAAGGAGTCCGCCTTGTAACAGACGCTATCCTTCGTTCCAAAGCGGGAATCAAAGATCCTACAAAGCCCATCGGTTCCTTCCTGTTCCTTGGACCTACCGGAGTAGGTAAAACGGAACTGGCGAAGACCCTTGCGGAAACGCTTTTCGATGATGAGCAGAATATGGTTCGTATTGATATGAGTGAATATATGGAGAAATATTCTGTATCCCGGCTGATCGGAGCGCCGCCCGGATATGTGGGATATGAGGAAGGCGGCCAGCTTACAGAGGCAGTCCGCCGCAAACCTTACAGCGTGGTGCTTTTTGATGAAATCGAAAAAGCTCATCCGGATGTGTTCAATGTGCTGCTCCAGGTGCTTGACGACGGCCGGATCACAGATTCCCAGGGAAGGACAGTGGATTTTAAGAATACGATCCTGATCATGACTTCCAATATCGGTTCCCCGTATCTTCTGGAAGGAATCGACGACCAGGGAAACATTAAGCCGGAAGCCCAGGAAATGGTAATGAATGATCTTAAGGGCCACTTCCGTCCGGAATTTTTGAACCGTCTTGACGAAATAATTATGTTCAAGCCCTTGACAAAAGACAATATTGGTAACATAGTAGATCTGATGGTAAAAGAGCTGGACAATCGTCTGGCTGACCAGGAGCTTTCTCTTAAACTTACCGACGCTGCCAAGAATATGGTAGTTGATAAAGGATACGATCCTGTTTACGGAGCGCGTCCTCTGAAGCGGTATCTTCAGAACTACGTGGAAACTCTCGCTGCTAAGAAAATTCTTTCCGGAGACGTCCACGCAGGCGACACACTGGTGCTTGATGTGGAAAACGGAGAATTTGTCTGCCGAAGCGAGCATACAGGGGAATAAAATCTTCTGTAAAGGTCAGGAGCGTATAAGGGCAGGACAGATCCGAAACAGGATAAGGCTGGAAGAGAAGCTTCCTTATAAACAGAGGCAAAGGACGGGAATATATGATACCAAAGGATCCGGTTATTTTATTAAGCTATGTCAACACCCAGCTAAGAGATTATTATGATTCTCTGGAAGCGCTCTGCACCTGCAGAGGACTGAAAAAAAAGGAATTGGTGGAAAAGCTGAAATCTATTGATTATGAATATGACGAAAGGACAAATCAGTTCGTTTGATCTCGCATATGCGGCTCATATTCTAAAAGAATGAATAGAAAAAGACAGACGCTGTGAAGAATGAAACTTTCACAATGTCTGTCTTTTTTGCTGATGATCATGATATACTGCGTTTGATCTCAAGGAGCAGAAAAACCAGACTAACACCAAGCAGAATGTGTCCGATTCCTGCCATACCGGAAATAGACGCGTTCATTCCGGAAGAAAGCGGGGTTCCCAGAACCTGGAACACTCCCCGTACCACAAACATGACAGCAGTCAGATTCAGGCCGATATGATAGGCAATCAGTATCTTTCCGGTCTTTTTTCCGGTGAAAGAAAAATTCTTCTCCAACAACAGCAGCAACAGGAAAAATACCATGCCCAGCAGGAAGTAGTGCGTATGTACTACCCCAAGAGTGGTTTTGCCAGTAAATCCGTTGAATTTGGTAAATTCCCGATAAAATACGCCGCCGATCATTGCAAGAATGGCGTACAGCAGAGCTGTGTTCATATATCGTTTCATAGATCTTCCTCCTTTATTCGCATTTTAATACAGAGTCCGGCTGGTCTCTGAAATCTCTTCTTTTGTTACGACAATCTTTATGTTATCGCCCCAATATAAACAATGTACATGAACGCTGTTTTTCTGTCAAGAAAAAACAAACCGGTTCTCATGATCTCCCAGGTACATGGAAATAATTAGTCCTACTAAGAAATAAAATGTGAATAAACTGTGTATAAATCTTAAAAAAATATAAATTGCACAAAAATCACTTGCCTTTTTTGTGCATATGAGTAATATATATTATTAGCCGACTAATTAATTGAAATAGAATATGGGAGGTGATATTGTGGAACATATCAATAAAGATAAATTCAGATTTGCCTATTCTTTTATGGAAATCAATAAAGCATACGGCGCAAAGTGTTATCAGCAGATGATGAAGCTGGGAATACATCCGGGACAGGTTCCGTTTTTGATGCTTCTGTCCCAGAGAGGCGAAATGAGTCAGAAGGAAGTGGCCAGAGAACTTCATGTAAAACCGCCTACAGTAAACGTAATGGTCCAGCGGATGGAAAAAGCCGGATTTGTAAGAAGAAGGCAGGATGAAAATGATCAGCGGATATCCAGGATCCGTCTTACGGAAAAAGGGATGGAGATGAAAGAAAAGGTACTCAGCCATGTTGAGGAGAATGACAGATATATTCTCCAGAATTTCAGCGAGACTGAGAAATGCCTGCTGGAGCGTTTCCTGAAGCAGATTATAGAAAATATCAGATTAATTCCGTAGTCTAAGAATGGAAAATCAACAAAAAAGGAGAATCTGAAAAGTGATTAAGTTATTGAAATATTTAAAAAGGTCAGCCGGATATGTCGTCCTGATCGTGCTGCTTTTGTTTTTGCAGGCATACTGCGACCTGTCTCTGCCGGATTATACCTCCAAGATCGTAAATGTGGGAATCCAGCAGCAGGGTATTGAGGACGGTGTTCCGGAGAAGATCCGGACAGCTACAATGGACAGTCTGCGTCTCTTTATGGACGGGGAGGCTGTTTCGGATACAGAGGAAGCATACACACAGGAAGGCGATCTCTATATTCTGAAAGATGACATTGATGAGGAAACAAGGGAACAGCTAAACGAAGACTTCGGAAAACCGATGCTGATCCTTTCCGGTCTTTCCAAAGACAGCCAGGAGTCCCAGGCAATGATGGAACAGATGGGAATTCCGGAGGGAAGCAGTCCTGTGGAGGCTATTGCCCAGATGCCGGAAGAAGCACGGGAGAAGATGACTTCCGCAATGGAAGAAAAATTCGAGGAAATGCCGGACTCTATTGTCACACAGTCCGCGGTGGCTTTTGTGCGGGCGGAATACGAGGCTATTGGGGAGGATGTAGATGCGATCCAGATGAACTATATCAAATCCGCCGGAATCCGGATGGTGCTGATGGCTCTTCTGATCATGGCGGCTTCTGTTTCCGTTGTATTTCTTTCCTCAAGAGTGGCGGCGGCTCTGGGACATGATATCCGCAGAGATGTGTACCGGAAGGTCATCGGTTTTTCCAGCAATGAATACCATAAATTCTCAACGGCTTCGCTGATCACCAGAAGCACCAATGATGTGCAGCAGGTTCAGATGACTATGGCGATGATGTTCCGTATCGTGCTTTACGCGCCGATCCTTGGGCTGGGAGGAGTCTTAAGAGTACTTCAGACCAATTCCTCTATGACATGGATCCTGGGCGTAGGCGTTGTTCTGATCCTGGTTCTGATCGGCATGCTCTTTACTATTGCCATGCCGAAATTCACAAAGCTGCAGACATTGATCGACAAGTTAAACCTGGTTACAAGAGAAATTCTTACGGGAACCCTTGTCATCCGGGCATTCAGCAGAGAAAAGCATGAGGAGGAGAGGTTTGAAGACGCAAACCGTACTCTGACGAAAACAAACCTTTTTGTCAACCGGTGCATGACATTTATGATGCCCTGTATGATGCTGATCATGAACGGAATTTCTGTTCTGATCATTTATAACGGATCCTATGCGGTAGACGGCGGAAATATGCAGGTGGGCGATATGATGGCATTTATCCAGTATGCGATGCAGATCATTATGGCGTTCCTTATGATCACAGCTATGTCCATTATGCTTCCGAGAGCCAATGTGGCGGCGCTTCGTATCGTGGAAGTTCTGGAGACAAAGAACAGTCTGGAGGATCCGGAGCATCCGGTACAGCCTTCCGGAAATGAGAAAGGAACGGTAGAATTTGATCATGTATCTTTCGCTTATCCGGATGCAGGAGAAAATGTGCTGACAGATATCAGCTTTAAGGCAGAGAAAGGTCAGACTCTGGCTGTGATCGGAAGTACCGGAAGCGGCAAAAGTACTCTGGTGAATCTGATCCCCAGATTTTATGATGCTACTTCCGGAAGCGTCCGGGTGGACGGCGTGGACGTCCGTTCTATGTCCCAGAAAGACCTTCGGGACCGTCTCGGCTATGTTCCGCAGAAGGGTATTTTGTTCTCAGGAACTATCGATTCCAACATCCGTTATGGAAAAACGGACATTTCAGAACAGGAAGTGAAGGAAGCGGCAGAAATTGCTCAGGCGGCGGACTTTATTGAGGAGAAAAATTATCGGTACCAGTCTCCGGTAGCCCAGGGAGGAACGAATGTTTCCGGAGGCCAGAAGCAGAGGCTTTCCATTGCCAG
>DWVA01000080.1 GCA_019120475.1 Candidatus Blautia intestinipullorum
TTCTCATATCGCCGCCCTGACGATAGGACGGCATTTTCTTCCAAAACTCCTGAAAATCCGCGCACTCGGAAAGAAGCCGCGAAAGCTGCAGCGGGCCACTTTTACAGGAAAAATGAAACTCCAGATTCAAAATAGAACAGGGCTGTTCCGGGCTGATTTCCAGTCTGTGCGGAACCTGAGCGCCGATAAAAACAAAACGGCCTGCTCCCACCTGAAAGCTTTCCTCTCCGCAGAAGATTGTGCAGCTTCCGGCAGTTATGTACATAATTTCAAAGCTGCTGTGGGAATGGAAAGGCATATGGAATTCCGGCAGGGAAAGGGCGTAAAACGCCGTGACTTCTCCGTATAATACCTGTTTATCAGCCAAAACAACACCTCCCGTATTTCAGATCAGCTGTTGAAAACGGACTCTGCAGTCAGTATAGCACGCAAAAATCAATGCGGCAATATATTGCATTTTGAAAGAAAGCAGACAATCGGTTGCACATAAAAAAAGGACAGAGACTATAATGAACAAAACACAAAGAAACGGAGGGTTTTTCATGAGTTTTAAAGTTGCATTTATCGGAGCGGGAAGTCTTGTTTTTGCCAGAACCCTGTTTACCGATATCATGTCGGTTCCGGAATTTCATGACATCGAGGTTGCCTTCACGGATATCAATGCGGACAATCTGGAGAAAACCAGGGCGCTGTGCCAGAGAGATCTGGATGCCAACAATATTCCGGTAAAAATCTCTGCCACCACGGACCGAAGGGAGGCCTTCAGAAATGCCAGATATATCGTAAACTGCGTCCGCATCGGCGGGCTGGAAGCATTTGAGACAGACATCGAGATCCCCCTGAAATACGGGGTGGATCAGTGTGTGGGAGATACTCTGTGTACAGGCGGAATCATGTACGGCCAGAGAGTGATTGCGGAAATGCTGAATTTCTGCAGGGATATCCGGGAGGTGGCCGAGCCGGGAGCCATTATGCTGAATTATTCCAATCCAAACGCCATGGCTACCTGGGCCTGCAATCAATACGGCGGGGTGAAAACCATAGGTCTCTGCCACGGAGAAATCCACGGGGAAATGCAGATTGCGGAGGTTCTTGGAATCCCCAGGGAGGAACTGGACATTGTCTGCGCAGGCATCAATCATCAGACCTGGTATATCTCCGTAAAACACCACGGCGAAGATATGATTCCCAGACTCCTGGAAGGATTCGAAAACCACAAAAAATTCCGGGAGGAGGAAAAGGTCAGAATTGATATGTTGAAACGCTTCGGCTATTATTCCACAGAATCCAACGGACACCTTTCCGAATATGTGGCCTGGTACCGCAAACGTCCGGAAGAAATCACAGACTGGATCAATCTGGACAGCTGGATCAACGGAGAAACAGGGGGATACCTCCGGGTTACCAGAGAAGAAAGGAACTGGTTTGAAACGGATTATCCCGAAATTCTGAAGGAGGAACCCCGGAAACTGGACGGCTCGATGCGCGGGAAGGAGCATTGTTCTTACATCATGGAATCCCTGGAGACAGGAAGAGTATACCGGGGACATTTTAATGTCATGAACAATGGATGCATTACCAATCTTCCATACGAGTCTGTTGTTGAAGTTCCCTGTTATGTGGACGGAAACGGGATCAGCGTGCCAAAGGTAGGCGATCTTCCCCTGGGCTGTGCCGCAGTGTGTTCCCAGTCGATCTGGGTTCAGAAGCTGGCGGTGGAGGCAGCCGTCCATGGAGATGTAAAGCTTCTGAAGCAGGCCGCCCTGATGGATCCGCTGACAGGAGCCGTGTGCAATCCGCCGGAGGTATGGCAGATGATAGACGAGATGCTGGTAGCCCAGGAAGAGTGGCTGCCTCAGTATGCAGAGGCAATCAGGGAGGCAAAGGAAAATCTGGCGAAAGGCGATTTGATCCCCACAAAGGATTATCATGGCGCTGCAAGACTGCGCGAGAAAACTCCTGAAGAAGTGGCGGCGGAACATGAAGCCAGAAAAATAACCGTATAAATTCATTGACTTTCCCCCGTCCTGTTGTTATACTGTCATAGTTTTCAATCGCTGCTGACGCTTCGTCACCGGATGAAGCGGGTTTTCAGGCATCCGGAAACTGGCCGCAGGTGTAGCATGTTTCATGCTATAAGGTCAGTTTCATGGGTGCCTTTTTTAAACAACGAATGAGAAAGGAACAGTTTCATGACGTACAGAAAACAGGAACAGGTAAAAGTGGGGAAAAGAAATGAGAAGAAAGGACGGAAGCCCGGGCATGACAGCATCGCTCTGAGCCTCATCTCCTTCAGCATCCCGCTGATTTTAAGCGGAATTCTCCAGCAGCTTTATAACTGGGTGGACGCGTTCGTAGTGGGAAACGTGGACGGAGAACTGGCTCTGGCGGCCGTAGGCTCCACCGGCAGCATCATCAATTTTTATCTGCTGGCGCTCACGGGCTTCACCCTGGGGCTGGCCATTCTTTTTGCGCAGAAGTTCGGAAGCGGAAGGACGGAAGAGATGTCCGGCATCCTTTCCACCTTTTCCGTTCTGCTTGGCGCGGTTTTTCTTCTGCTGGCCGCCGTGGGCGTCATTCTCACTCCGCAGATGCTGCGTCTGATGAACACAACGCCGGATACCTTTGAACTTGCCGCAGACTATCTGCGGATCATTTTTCTGGGGGTTCCCTTTCTCGCGATCTATAATGTATACTCTGCAGCGCTGAGGGGGCTGGGAGACAGCCGGGCTCCCTTCCTCTCCATCCTCCTTTCCTCTGCGGTCAACGTCATTCTGGACATCTGGCTGGTGGCCGTGCTGGACTGGAACGTATCCGGCGCCGCCATTGCCACAGTGGTTTCCCAGATCGCGATGACGGTCTTTCTTGTGATCTACGCTGTCCTCAAATATCCGCTGCTCCGGTTCGGCTTCGGAAAAAATCTGATCCGGAAAACCGCCCTGCGGGAGGGTGTCAGACTGGGCTTTCCGCCCATGATCCAGTCCAGTGTGAACGCCTTCGGCAACCTGATCCTGCAGAACTTCATGAACGGCTTCGGCAGCCAGACCGTGGCGGCCATCACCACAGCCTACCGGGTGGATACCATCGTGATTCTCCCAATGACCAACCTGGGCTCCGGCATTTCCACCCTTGTGGCGCAGAGCTGCGGAGCGGGAGATGAAAAAAGGGCGCGGAAAACCTTCCTGGTGGGCACCGGAATGATGGTAACGGTCTCTCTTCTGCTGACCTGCCTGGTAATCCCGATG
>DWVA01000081.1 GCA_019120475.1 Candidatus Blautia intestinipullorum
ATTTTCTTTCCCTTAAAATACTTTTCCACTTCGAAAAGCGAAGGAAGGATTTTTTCCGCCAGTTTCTCCATCTCCTTTGTTGGCTCTGCAAGATCCGGAACCATAATGGCTTTCATCCCCGCCCTGCAGGCAGCTCTGATTCCATTATAGGAATCTTCTATGGCAAAACAGTCGGAAGGTTTGACATGAAGACGGCTGCATGCCTCCAGATAAATATCAGGATCCGGTTTGCTTTTCTTTACCATATCTCCACATACGATCACATCAAAAAATGGCAGGATTCCTCCCTCCCTTAGCTCTTTCAGAACGACTTGTTCTCTTGTAGATGTGGCAAGTCCAATCTTTACTCCCCTGGTTTTCAAATATCTCAGAAGTTCACAGACACCTGGTTTCTTCGGCAGTTTTCCTCCTTCCGCTTCTAAATGAAACAGCGCCGACATTTCTGCTTTATATTCGTCATAGGGAAAATCCTCCCCGTAAAAATCCAGAAAAATCCGGCGTGTAGCCGCGGCGTTTGTTCCCAGACATTTTCTGCATACCTGCTCCACGTCTGAAAACCCATATTTCTTTGCCACAATCTTCCATGTTCTTATTACCAGAGCCTCTGAATCAAAAATCACACCATCCATATCAAATACAACTGCTTCTGTCATTTTTATCCTCACTTTTTCTGTTTACTGATCTTTCCTGCAGATCCGTCTTTTTTCTTTTCCATCTTCCTAATAGAAATCTTACAAAAATATCTGCGGCTCTGTCCATCTCCTTCAGACAGAACTGCAGATATTATTTTTCAGGCTATGCCCGAAAAGCACTGTTTATTCAGATGATCATTTATCCTACGATTGTGGCTTCCCTGAAGTAGCAATAATATCGCGGATGTTTTACAACTCTTGAATAATAGGCCGCATTTATTCCGTTCATCCAACCTGTTCTTCCTCTGCTGTCTACAATACGGAAGTACGGAACTTTATTCCGGATACAAATATGAGTAATCTTTACTCTCTCCCCTATCTGCGGCGCAAAAGATTTTACTTTGGAGCCTGCTTTTTTGTATGTCTGGAAACGCTTTACTACCGTATAGTTATTTGTTTTCCCACTTGCCCACCGAATGTTTCTTTCCGCGAGCCGGGTTGTGGTACTGGTCCTTACAAATCTGCCTCCCCGGTATGCGTAGCTCATGTCAAAATCTATCGCTCCCGTATTATAAGCCAGACCGCCGGCAAGGAAGGTTATCGTATTTCCGGACACTTTTTTCACATCAAAATAATATTTATAGAAATATTTGCGGCTGAGCATATTTCTCAGGTTCAAAACTGTTTTCAGCCTCCCGCCGCTGTACTGGTAAAGACATGCGGAACTTTCGTTGATACTGTCTCCCATACATTCCATAAACAGAAACGGTTTCCTGTTTGAAAGCGTACAGATGCGGAATCGGACTGCCGTAGGCTGCTGAAAAGACGAAAAGTTTTTTACCAGCCTGTTTTTTCCATTGATGATCACACGAACCCGGTTAAAATATCCGCCTCTTCCTGTGGTCGCAATCCTGATGCGGTCCCTTCTGCCGTCTCCTGTCACGTCATATGCCGTATATGTTCTGTTCAGCCCCAGGCGTGTAAACCCTGCCGCTTTTACAGGTTTGACCTGGAACATACATACTGCCAGCATGATCAGCAGAAACCATTTCCATGCTCCAAATACCTTTCTTTTTTCCATTCGCTTTCCTCCTCTTTCTTATGCAGAAACTACTTTCTCAGTTCTGCATGATAAATTTAATCGCATCCTGAATCCAGGATACATAAATCAGACGTATTCCATCCGTTTTTTCCACAGACGAACGGCATACCTCCGGTAAGATCACTGTGTCAAATCCCAGTTTTTTTGCTTCGGCCACCCTCTGGGCTGCCATACTGACTGCCCGGACCTCTCCGCTTAAGCCCACTTCTCCAAAGGCCATTACAGAATCAGGGATTACAATATCCTTGCAGCTCGAAACAACTGCAAGAGAAATTCCCAGATCAATGGCAGGCTCCGTCATTTTCATACCTCCCGCAATATTTACATAGGCGTCACAGGAAGCAAGATGGATTCCAACCTTTTTTTCAAGAACGGCCATCAGAAGATTCACCCGGTTAAAGTCTGTTCCCACTGCTGTTCTTCTTGGAATCCCGAAATTGCTCTGACAGACCAGAGCCTGAATCTCCACCAGGATCGGACGGGTTCCTTCCATGGAGCAGGCCACAATGGAACCGGAAGTGCCTGTGGGTTTTCCATTCAGCATAAACTCCGAAGGGTTTTTCACCTCTTCCAGTCCGGTATTTCGCATTTCAAAGACTCCGATTTCATTGGTGGATCCAAACCGGTTTTTTACAGCCCGCAGGATCCGGTAAGACGCGTGGCGGTCTCCCTCAAAATACAGCACTGTATCTACCATATGTTCAAGGACTCTGGGACCGGCCACATTTCCTTCTTTTGTCACATGGCCCACAATAAAGATAGAGACTCCCTGGCCCTTCGCAATCTGCATCAGAACATTTGTGGATTCCCTGACCTGGGACACGCTTCCCGGCGCGGAACTGATATCTTCATGAAACATGGTCTGTATAGAGTCGATTACAACAACGTCCGGTTTCTTTCTCTCGATCACTTCACGGATAGTTTCCAGGTTTGTCTCGCACAGGATCTGCAGATTTTCGTTAAATTCTCCGATCCGGTCGGCGCGTAGCTTGATCTGTCTCAGGGATTCCTCTCCGGAAATATACAGGACATGATTCCCCTCGCCCGCCAGATTTCTGCATGCCTGCAAAAGAAGGGTGGATTTTCCGATTCCCGGATCCCCACCCACCAGCACAAGGGAGCCGGGGACAATGCCGCCCCCAAGCACCCTGTCAAATTCTGCAATTTTTGTCAGTGTCCGCTCATCGGAAGATAAGCTGATATCTTTCAGCTTCACCGGCTCTGATGTTTTTCTGTCCGCTGCCTGCTTTATTCCTCCGGATGACGTTTTTTTTGCAGAAACCGTTTCTTCCACAAAAGTATTCCAGCCTCTGCAGCCCGGGCACTGCCCCATCCATTTGGCGGATTCATAACCGCATTCCTGGCAAAAATAAACAGTTTTTTTATTTTTCAGCATTTCACGATTTTCACTTCTACTGCTTCCGGACCGCCAAGCTCCGCACTGAAGGAAAGCTTGCCTCCCAGATTTGTCTTCATGGTTCCAGCCTCTGTTCCATTAATGCTGACCGCGTATTCACAGTCTGCCTCCATTTCCACTGTGATCTGAGTATCCTCAAATCCTTCGATGCGGAAACTCATGGAAGATCCGTCCTGTTCCAGATCATATACGGCTGTTCCCGGAACAGATTCATAGACAAACATTCCGTTTCTCTCCAGCTTTGTGATGTCGCGGTATGTTTTTACTTTATACATATCGCCCTGGTGCTGATAGTCAGATACCTTTGATTTCTGAGCCAGTTCATAATTTCCAAAGCTGAGACTCCCGTTGTCCTCTGTACGGATCAGTTCTTTTACTACTGCCATGTTCTTATGTCCTCCCTAAGACTTTTCTGTTGTTTGATAATTATTATATCATTTACCCTTTTTTTTGAACAGTATCCTCTTTCAATTTTCGCAGCTTTTTTCTGTATTCATGAATCCTTCTTTTCAGAGGAAACCGGTATGAACTTCAGTTTTTTCTGATGAAGCTGCACTTTTACTGTGTCGCCTCTTTTTATTTTCCCTTCCAGGATTTCGTTAGCCAGAGTGTCCTCCAATTTCATCTGGATCGCCCGCCGCAAAGGTCTGGCGCCGTATTTGCTGTCAAATCCTGCTTCCGCAAGATAGTCCTTTACGGAATCTGTGATTTTCAGCCGGATATCCATCTGTTCCTGGCAGCGGTTTTCCAGATTTTTCAGAAGAAGAGACACGATTTTCCTGATATGCTGTTTATTCAGTGTGTGGAATACCATGATCTCATCGATCCTGTTAAGAAATTCCGGTTTAAACAGACGGCGCACCTCTTCCATGACATTTGATTTCATTCTCTCATAATCCTGTTTCTCATCCTCGCCGGACATAAACCCAAGCTTCTTTGGTTCAATGATCGCCTGGGCGCCTGCGTTGGAAGTCATGATAATGATCGTCTGTTTAAAATCCACTTTTCTTCCATGAGCGTCTGTAATATGGCCGTCGTCCAGTACCTGAAGAAGAATATTAAACACGTCCGGATGGGCTTTCTCGATCTCGTCAAACAGAAGGACGCTGTATGGGTTCCGCCTTACTTTTTCACTGAGCTGTCCTCCCTCGTCATACCCCACATATCCGGGCGGAGAACCGATCAGCTTGGAGACGCTGTGCTTCTCCATATACTCGGACATATCTACACGGATCATGGCCTGCTCGCTTCCGAACACAGCTTCTGCAAGAGCTTTGGAAAGCTCTGTTTTTCCTACGCCTGTAGGCCCCAGGAAAAGGAAAGAGCCGATGGGGCGGCTGGGATCCTTCAGTCCTACTCTTCCTCTCTTCACCGCCTGGGCCACTGCCTTTACTGCCTCATCCTGTCCGATCACCCGTTTATGCAGCTCTTTTTCCAGATGAGCAAGACGTTTTGTCTCCCCTTCCGTAAGACGCTGAACCGGTATTTTTGTCCAGTCCGACACGATATCAGCTACTGAATTTTCTGTAACTGTAAGCGGTTTCCTTTTATTTTTTCTCTCCTCACGGATTCTGTATTTTTCCAGTTTTTCTTTTGCTTCGTTCTGCCGGCGTCTGGCTTCTCTCGCCTTTTCGATATCAGCATGCTTAATGGCTTCTTCCTTTTCCGCCTCCGCGTCCCGGATTTCCTGTTCCAGCGGCTCTGTACCCGCAGAGGCCCGGTATCCTCCGATCTGTACCTTCGACGCCGCCTCGTCAATAATATCAATGGCCTTGTCCGGCAGAAAGCGGTCAGTAATATATCTTACGGACATCTTCACTGCCGCTTCCAGAGCACTGTCTTCGATCACAACGCCGTGATGCTTTTCATAATACGGCCTAAGACCTTTCAGGATTTCCAGCGCCTCCTCTTCTGTAGGTTCCTCCACTGTCACCGGCTGGAAACGTCTTTCCAGAGCTGCGTCCTTTTCAATGTACTTCCGGTATTCTTCCAGGGTTGTAGCCCCTATCAACTGAATTTCCCCTCTGGAAAGAGAGGGTTTCAGAATATTGGAGGCGTCGAGAGCTCCCTCTGCCCCGCCTGCTCCGATAATTGTATGGAGTTCATCAATAAACAGAAGAACGCCTCTGTTTTCCCGTACTTCATTTACCACATTCCGGATTCTTTCTTCAAACTCTCCCCGGTATTTGCTTCCTGCCACCATACCGGATAAATCCAGCACAACGACTCTTTTGTTTTTCACTGTGTCAGGAACCATTCCTGATACGATTTTTTGAGCCAGGCCTTCCACAATAGCAGTTTTTCCCACTCCGGGCTCTCCCACCAGGCAGGGGTTGTTTTTTGTTCTTCTGCTGAGGATCTGGATCAGACGGGCTATTTCCCTGTCTCTTCCAACTACCGGATCCTGCTTTCCTTCCGCTGCCATAGCCGTCAGATCGCGGCTGTACTGGTCAAGGACAGGAGTTCCTGAGCCTTTCCGGTTTTTCAGAGTTCTCGCCGTCTGCATTCCCTCTGCTCCAGACTCTCCCTCAACTCCCATTGCCGCCAGTACCGCGGCATACAGTTTCTGAATATTGACTCCCATGGTATGAAGAAGTCTGGTAGCCACAGAGTCCGTTTCTTTCAGCATCGCCAGGAGGATATGCTCCGTACCGGCTTTCTCCTCTTTTTGCGCGGACGCTTCCGATACGGCGGATTCAATCAGCCGCCGCGCTCTTGGACTGTATTCCGGAGGTCTCTCCGGCGCCAGCGTATCCGGCGGCGCGATCAGTTTCTGAATAAGCGAGGAAAGCTGTTCTTCCTCTACATGAAATTCCTCCAGTATCCTTCCTGCGGTTCCGTCTTTTTCCCGCAAAAGTCCAATCAGTATATGCTCTGTGCCAATATAAGTATGCTTTAAAGACTGGGCCGCTTTTTTTGCCAGCAAAAGGGCGTTTTCAGCCTGTCTGGTAAATCTTTTCTGCATCGTCTCCTCCTATCTGTCAATTCCATATTCGTCAAAGATCTCATCAATCAGCCCGTGAACTTCTTCTCTGGAAACATTTTTACAGCATCCCCTGGCCATAGCAACCACAAGATGCTGTTTCATTTCTTCCAGCGCCTTCATTTTATCTACATCCACGGCGATCACCGCACCTTTTCTCCGGTCAATAGTCACAAAGCCTTCCTGCCTGAGAAGGGCATATGCCTTGTTTACTGTATGCATATTGATCCCTATGGTGTCTGCCAACTGTCTGACAGATGGAAGCGTGTCTCCCTCTCTGAGCCTTGACGTGGCGATTCCAAGGATGATCTGGTTCATCAGCTGGACATAAATGGCCTCATCACTGTTAAAGTCTATTTCAATAACCATATTCCGTCCTCCTTGTCTCTTGTTACACATATACTAGCACATATCCTATAATTTGAAAACAGTTATTTTTTTACAAGAAAAAGCAGCCCGAAGGCCGCTTTTTCTCTGTTC